>CAZIXL010000931.1:0-1507 GCA_964542885.1 uncultured bacterium | reverse complement strand
CCTGCAGGTCGTCCGCGGTGAACGTGACGATGGCGTTGTCGGGCACGTTGTAGCCCGCCGCCCAGTAGAGGTAGGTGGTCACCACGTCGGCGCCGGTCGCCATCTTGAGCGATCCGGGCGGGTCGAACTTGAACAGGAACGCGTCGCCCGCCGCGTCCTTCACGAAGAAGCCCGGGGTGACGCCCTGCGTCTTCGCGCGCGTCACCGTGAACGGGCCCGGCGCCGGTCCTGTTCCGGGTCCCGGGCCGGCCAGCATCTGGGCGACCGTGACCTCGCGGAAGCCCAGCCGCGGCGTCCACCACGTGCTGGGCAGCCGCACCTGGTCGCCCGGGTCCACGTTCGCGGCCTCGCGGGGATGGCCGGTCGCGCGCCGCACCCAGCGCGCCAGGTCGAGCTGGCGCGCGATCGGGCGCGCCAGCATGTGCTCGAACGTGTCGTAGTAGTACGCGATCTCGGTCGCGGCGGGCGGCGCCGGCGCCTCGGCGGCGCGTGCAACGGGCACCCGCGGCCCCGCCGCCAGCGCGAGCGCGGCCGCGAACGGCCACGCGCGGAGGCGGAGCCGCGGGTTCACTCGAGCCCTCCCAGCGCGAAGCGCACGCGCGCGCCTTCGGCGCTCCAGTCCAGGCCGATCGCCGCGAGCGGCGCGCGGTCCGTGCGCAGCCGGTAGGCGACCCCGTACGACTCGCGCATGCGGTCCAGCCGCGCGCCGCGCCACACGTCGTCGAACACGCCGCCCGCCTCGGCCGCCAGCTCGAACTCGGCGTGCTCGGCGAGCGGGAACACCCAGGCCACGCGCGTCGCGACCAGGTCGAGGCCGCGAAAGCGCCCCGGCTCGAACCCGCCCAGGCCCTGGGCGCCGCCCAGCGCGGGCAGGTCGAAGATCGGTGGCGGCTCGTCCGCGCGGTGCACGTGCGTGTCGACGACGCGCGCCGACAGCCGCACCGTGCGCGGGTCGCGGCGGAACGAGAAGCCGGTCTGCGCCTCGAGCGAGGTGCGGCCGTACCCGGGCGATGCCGCGCGCCCGGGGAAGAGCACGCCGCGCCCGCCGAGCGGATGGCCGAAGAGCTCGGCCTGGCCGGCCACGCGCCAGCCGTGCGTCCAGTGCGGCCGGCCGCGGCGCCCGTCGAGCACGAGCCGGGCACCGGCGTAGGGCTGGTCGAGGTTCACGTCGAACACCTCGGCGGCGAGCGCGGGGAAGACCTGCTCGAGGCTCGGCCGGCTCGCGTCGCGCCCGCGCCGCACGACCGCGCGCCGCTCGCCCGCCCACGCGGCGAGCGCGGCCGCCAGCGCCGCGCGGCGCGCGGCGCGCCCGCGCAGCTCGGCGCGGCGGATGCGCACGGAGTAGTCCGACACGTCGTCCTCGCGCGCGTCCATGCCCGCGCCGAAGAACGGCTCCTGCGGGCGCCAGTCGTGCGTGTACGACGCGAACAGCGCGCGCGGGCCGACCTCGGCGCGCCCGCGCCCGTAGCGGCGCGTCGAGCCCTCGAGCCGCGCGCGCAGCCAGCCG
>CAZIXL010000930.1:0-1513 GCA_964542885.1 uncultured bacterium | reverse complement strand
CGCCAGCACTCCGGCCGGGGCGGCGACACGGGTGCTGGACGGCGCGATCCCGCTCGCGGCCGAGGAGCTGGAGGGCTTCTACGAGTCCGAGATCCGGCCGCACGTGCCCGCACCCCGCACCGGCCGGGTGCCGCGCGACGTGCGCGTCCCGGTGCGCGTCCAGCGCTCCCTGCTGGTGCCGATGCGGCGACTGCAGCCCGGGCTGGCGACGGCGCCCGCGGCCGTGCGCGAGGCGTTCCTCGCGCTCGACCGCGACCTGCCCATGGGAAGCACCGCGGTGGACCTGGCGTGGTATGCGTGCGACGGTCGCCGCTCGGTGGGCGAGATCGCGACGCTCCTCGCCGACGAGGGGTGCGACGTCGCGGAGACCGAAGTGGCGGGGATGTTCGAGGCGACGGCGGCGCTCGGCGCGAGCACCTGGCGCGACGCGGCGACGCCCGGCGGTCACGCCGGGGCGTCGCGGGAGGAGGGCTGAGATGCAGCAGCAACGGACGGGCTGGGGCTGGACGCTGCGGATCGACGCGGGTGAGGACGTGTGGGAGAGCCTGCGCGCCTTCGCCGAGCGCGAGAACGTGCGTTCCGGGCTCATCAGCGGACTGGGCGCGGTGGGCGAGTGCGAGCTCGGCTTCTTCCGCCGCGGCGACGGCAGCTACGTGCGGCGCACGTTCACCGGCGAGCACGAGATCGGCGTGCTGACGGGCAACTTCAGCGAACTGGACGGGAAGCCCTTCCCGCACTGCCACCTCGTGATCGCGGGCGAGGACTTCGTCGCGCACACCGGGCACCTGTTCCGCGGCGTCGTCACGGTGACGTGCGAGGTGCAGGTCGTGACGGCGGGCGACGTCGTGCTCCGCGCGACGCGGCCGGACCTGGGCTTCAACCCGCTCGAGCTGGACTGAACGGGTCTCAGCGCGCCCGCTTCGCGGCCGCGGCCTTCGCGGCCACGACGCGGGCGCGCAGCACCATCGCGAGCCGGCCGGGGTTCGCGCCCGCGGGCGTGCGCGCGATGCCCGGCGCGTCGGCGAGCGCGGCGATCGCGTCGACGACGTCCATGCCGGCCACGACGTGGCCGAAGACCGTGTAGCCGCCGCGGTCGAGGTCGGGCCGGTCCGCGAGGCAGACGTAGAACTGCGAACCGTTGGACTCCTTCGCGGGATTCACGGCGTCCGGCATGCGCGCCATCGCGACCGCGCCGCGGACGTGCGCCAGGCCGATCTCGGCCGGCAGCACCCAGCCCGGGCCGCCGCGGCCGTCGTCGAACCGGTTCTCGTTCCGCGAGTTCGGGTCGCCGCCCTGGACGACGAAACCCGGTACGAGCCGGTGAAAGCAGGTGCTGTCGTAGAAGCCGGTCGCGGCGAGGCGGCGGAAGTTCTCGCACGTGCGCGGCGCCGCCTGCGCATCGAGCGCGATCGTGATCGTGCCCTTCACGGTCTCGAGCACCACCAGCGAGTCGGGGGGTGCGGGGGGCGTGCCGGTCGCGCGCGCGACGGGAACGGCAGCGGAGAGCGCGAAC
>CAZIXL010000929.1:0-1514 GCA_964542885.1 uncultured bacterium | reverse complement strand
GGCCAGCGCCACGCCGACGCGCGACTCGAGCAGCATCGCCGCGCGCGTGCGTGCCCGGCCGCCCTCGCCCGGGAGCGCGTCGCCCGCGCCCGCGAGCACGAGCGCTTCCAGCTCGGGCGGCGTGGGGCGCGCGCGGTCCGCGAGGTCGGCGAGGTTCGCGAACGGTCGCGCCGCCCGTGCCGCCACGAGGCGACGGCCGGTCGCCTGCGAGAGCCCCGCGACGCGGTGCAGCCCCACGCGCACGGCGCCGAAGCGCGCGAGCAGCGCGGGTGGGATCGCCGCGGCGGTGTTCCGCGCACCGGCGTCGCCCACGCCGAGGGCATGGCCACCCGCGCCCGCCGCGAGCGCGGCCGGCACGTCGGGTCCTGGGTCGAACGCCGAGCGCGCCACGGTGCCCGCTTCCACCTCGCGCGCGGCCCGCGCCCACGCGTGCCCGTCGTCCTCGAGCCGGCTCTCCCAGCCCGAACGCGCGACACACGGCCCCAGCACGCGCACCGCGGGGCGATGCCGCCCGCCACGGCGAAGGTCCTCGACGTGCACCCACGTGGGGTACATGCCGGCGTGCGAGTGCAGCACGCCCACCAGCCACGCGGCGGGGAAGCGGAGCTTGAGGTACACGCTCTCCCACGCGAGGCGCCCGTAGCCGGCCGCGTGCGCCTTGCAGAACGCGTAGCCGGCGAAGCGCGCAAGTTCGGCCCACACGCCCCGCGCGCTCGCGGCGTCGACGCCCGCGCGCTCGCACTGCGCGAGGAACCCGCGCTCGAGGAAGCGGAACTCCTCGTCGGTGCGCGAGGCGGCGATCGCGCGGCGCAGCGTCTCGCCTTCGGCGAACGGCAGGCCGACGAGCGCGTGTGCGACGCGCATCACGTCCTCCTCGTAGAGCAGGATCCCGTGCGTGCCGGCGAGCGTGTCGCGCAGCCGCTCGTGCGGGAACGTCACGGGCTCGAGCCCGCGCCGGCGGCGGCAGAACGCCTCCTTCGCGCCCGACTCGGCGGGCCCCGGGCGCACGAGCGCCACCGCCGCCACCGTGTCGTCGAGCGTGCCGCTGGCGAGCATGCGCAGCAGGTTGCGCATCGCCGGCGATTCGAGCTGGAAGCCGTTCAGCGTGTCGCCCGCGGCGACGACGGCGCCCGTCGCCGCGTCCGCGTCCGGGATGTCGTCGGGCGAAGCGGGCGGCAGGGGCAGGGCGGCGAGCGCGGCGCGCGCGAGGTCGTCGGCGGGCGCGGACTGCGACGGGCGCGTGCGTGCGTGCGCAGGCGCCACCGCCGCGCCGTCCGTGCCCGCCGCGACCGCGTCGCCGCGCACGTGGTTCGTGCCCGCTGTCGGGGCGCTGCCGTCGTCGCTCGCGCCGTCGCCGTTCGCCGTGCCCGCGCGCGCCGCGGGCATGTCGCCCGCGCCCGTGTCGCCCGAGCCGCCGCCGCGCGCCAGCTCCAGGCACTCGCCGATCGTGGTGATCGCACGGTTGCCGAGCAGGTCCATCTTCACGAGCCCGATCGCCTCGACCGCGCGCATCT
>CAZIXL010000928.1:0-1521 GCA_964542885.1 uncultured bacterium | reverse complement strand
GAACGTGAGCGCCGCGCGGTCAAAATACGTCTGGAACGTCCCGCCCAGACCGCGCGGGTGGTTCACCTGGATGACCTGCGCGCCACGCTCCCGGTACGCATCCCAGATTTGCGGAGGCGTGAGGCTGTAACCTTCCCCGCCGGCCCAATCCACGGCGCCACCGTTGACCTTTGCAGGATCCGGAACGAGCGGAACCACGAATGTGAGTCCCTCGGTGCGTCTCGCCGTCCGGGTTCAAACAAAGACCCTCGCGTTCGGTCGGAACGCGAGGGTCTCGAGACTCGATCGGCGAAATGCCCGATGCTCGGAGCTAGCGGTAGTTGGCCTTCAGCTGGCCCCACGACGTGCCGTGGGTCGGCGTCGGCGTGACCGACTGCAGGACGAGGACCGAACCCGTGAAGGTGCTCGTGCCGGCGTTGTACGGCGACGCCTCGAAGCACTCCCACCAGTCACCGTAGTTGATGCCCGTGCCGGCGTAGGTCAGGACCTGGGCGTTGCTGCCCGGGTTGCGAGCGTCCTGCGAGTAGAACGTGCCGCCGGGGCCCGCGAGGTAGTAGCCGAAATTCGTGGCGTCGGCGCCGAGGTAGGTCGTCGAGCCCTGGAACACGGCGTTCGCGTCGAACAGGTTCACGACGACGCGGGTCGGCGCCGCACGGAACGAGCAGGTCGCGAACCAGCCGGCGCTCGCGGCGCCGGGGAACACCTGATAGAGCGCAGGAACAGCCGCGCCACCGTTGTAGATGCCGACCGAGTTCGACGCGGCGTTGCCCGCGAGTTCGATCTGCAGCGTGAACGTCGAGTTGTTGGAGACGGTCGTCGACCAGGTCTGCACCGCATTCTGATCGGTGCCCACGTTGATCGACTCGCCGACGCTGTTCAGGTAGCCCTGCAGCGAGCCGCCGAGGACCGGCACCTGCGGCACGCGAAGCGCCGCGGAGGCGATGCTGGCAGACAGCGTGGCGGCTGCACCGAGAATGAGGAGAGAAGTAGCGAATCGCTTCATCGGTGTACCCCTCCTTGTGGTAGGCCGCCTTGCGGAAACAAGACGGCGGACGGCTTGAGGACAATTACGCCGCGAGGCGGGGGGCACTCACGAACGCAGACGTGACGAGTCGTGTCACGTCCCCAAGGTGTTCGACCGGAAAGAAGAACTGCAAGTGGCGGCTACTTTAATGCGGGATCCGGCAAACGGGAAGGGGCGAATTACCCACGAGCCGCGGCGCGCTCAGGATCGTTCGATGTTACGTAACAGCGGGTGTGCCCGACGGGCCTTCACTCGAGATCGGTCGCGAACAGGCAGTCGACCGGACGACTCGTCAGGAGCACCCGAAGCAAGACCGAACGGAGCAGCCTGCTTCGAGGCGATTTCTCGCCGGTTCGCGTGCTTCTGCCGACGGCAACCGAGTTCCTTTTGCTAGACTCGACTCCGCGTTCCGCCGCCGATCGTGATCGTCGGTGAGCCGGCCGGGTCCGCGTCCCCCACGTGACCCGCCGGCGGAGGCCCTCGGGAAGCGTGTTTCC
>CAZIXL010000927.1:0-1523 GCA_964542885.1 uncultured bacterium | reverse complement strand
GGCATCTATTTCTCGAGCAATGGCGGCGCCTCGTTCACGAAGGTGTACAGCCTCAGCCCCGCCAGCTATTCGAACAACACGTGGCGGCAGGTGACGCTCGACGTCGACGCGCTCGCGGCGTCGAACGGGCTCTCGCTCACGTCGACGTTCGTCATCATGTTCCAGCAGTACGACGACTACCCGATCACGACCGACGGCATGGCGTTCGACGACATCAGCGTCACCGGGACGACCGGCGGCGGTGGCGGGACCGGCGCGATCACGGCCGAGAGCGAATCGAACAACACGTCCGGGACCGCCGACGGCCCCGTCGGCACCGGCACGCCGGTGACCGGGGCGATCACGGCCTCGGACAACGACTACTTCTACTTCGACGTCTCGAGCGCCGGCACGGTGAACATCTCGCTGGCGATCGGCTCGAGCGTCGACCTCGACTGGTACCTGTACAACTCGGGCCTCACGCAGGTCGCGCGCGGCTACACGACCGCCAACCCCGAGGCCGGCAGCTACAGCGCCACGGCCGGCCGCTACTACCTGCGCGTGAACGGCTACAACGGCGCCACGAGCGGCTACACGCTGAACGTGACGGGCAACCTGGCGAACGACGCGCAGCCGTCGGCCGAGACGCCCGTGCTGCACCCGATCGTCACCGAGCTGCTGCAGAACGCGCCGAACCCGTTCCGCGGCGGCACCCAGCTCGCCTTCGCGATGGCCGAGCGCGGGCACGCGAAGCTCGAGGTCTTCGACACGAACGGCCGCCTGGTCGCCACGCCGGCCGACGGCGAGTTCGACGCCGGCCTGCACACGGTCGCCTGGAAGGGCCGCGATGCGACGGGCGGTGTGGCGAGGAGCGGCGTCTACTTCTACCGGTTCACGGCGAAGGGCGTGAGCCAGACGCGCAAGATGACGCTGATCCAATAGCGCCGCGCAGCAAGGCACGTCGCGAAGGGCCTCCCGCGCCAGTGGGGGAGGCCCTTCGCGCTGCGCGGGCGGTCTCGTGAACGTCGCGCGAGACCTCGCACCGTGCGGGACTCGCACGTCCCGAACCGACGTGAGCCGCCTCGCGGGCGATCGCCGCGCGTCGCGCGCGCGCAGCGTTTCAACGTTTCAGCGGGACATCGCGGAATCCCTTCGCTGTCGCGTTGGTCGCACGCTCGCGCGCGGCCTCCCGCGCAACGGACTCGCGCGCTCCCGTCCCATCGCGTCACCGACGAGCGCACGCGATCGGCAGCGCCAAACAATCTGGTGGCACGCCTTCGCAGGGAAGTGGACCCGCACGCGTCCGCGGCGCGGTGCTAGCCTCCATGCAGGTCCGTCCATGCGAACGCCCGCGTGCCCTTCGTGAGCGCGCACGAGTTCCGATGACGGGCCCGTTTCGCGACTTCGATTGGAAACGTTTACACACGCACCGGCAACCACGGTCGCCGGGCGAGCTCGCGACGACATCCGCTCGACGCGCGAGCCCGACGACCTCGAAGCCCACGACCTCTTCGGGAGGGTAGCGCCATGCAGTCGTTGCGACG
>CAZIXL010000926.1:0-1525 GCA_964542885.1 uncultured bacterium | reverse complement strand
AGCCCAGCGCCACCGCGAGCCCCGTGAAGAGCAGCGGCGTCGCGCGGAACAGCGTCTGCCCGATCCCGTAGCCCGTCCCGAACGCCTGGCTCGCGAGCAGGGCGTAGATCTCGAGCGGCTTCTCGCCGATCGCGGCGATGAACACGGCGCCCGCCGCCAGCGCGGCCAGCACCGCGACCAGCGGCGAGAGCCCGGCGAGCAGCGCCGCGGCGCGGGCGCGGCTCACGCGAGCCCCCCGGGCGGCGCGGGCCCGCGCGGCGGCAGCGGCGTGTCGGTGATCGCGGCGCGGCCGGTCATGTGCAGCCCCAGCGTGCGTTCGTCGGTCTCGCCCGGCGTGGTCTCGTGCACGATGCGGCCCTCGTACAGCACGAGGATGCGGTCCGACAGCGCGAGGATCTCGGACAGTTCGCTCGAGACGAGCAGCACGGCGCGGCCGGCGTCGCGCTCGGCGAGCAGGCGGCGGTGCAGGAAGTCGATCGCGCCCAGGTCCACGCCGCGCGTCGGGTGCGCGGCGAGGATCGCGACGGTCGCGGGCGCGCCCGCGCCGCGCGGCGACAGCTCGCGCGCCGCGATCAGCTTCTGCTGGTTGCCGCCCGAGAGCCGGCCGGCCGCCATGCGCGGCTCCGGCGGGCGCACGTCGAACTCCGCGAGGCGCGGCCGCGCCAGGCGCTCGAGCGTGCGCCCGCCGAAGCGCGGCGCGCGGGGCAGCGCGGGATCGCGCTGGCGCCCGAGCACCAGGTTCTCGGCCAGCGACATGTCGGGCACGAGGCCGCGGTGCAGGCGGTCGCTCGGCACGTGCGCGAGGCCCGCGTCGCGGTGCGCGCGCGCGCCGCCCGCCACGCCGCGCCCGCCGATCGCGATCGCGCCGCGCCCGGGCGCGCGCAGGCCGGCCAGGCACTCGATCAGCTCGTGCTGGCCGTTTCCCTCGACGCCGGCGATGCCCACGATCTCGCCCGCGCGCACGGCCAGCGAGACGCCGCGCACGGCCGGCAGGCCGCGCGCGTCGGTCACCTCGAGGTCCTGCGCCGCGAGCAGCACGTCACCCGGCGCACGCGCGGAGCGCCCGGCGAGCGGCGCCGGCACGTGACCCACCATCAGTTCGGCCATGCGCTCGACGCTCATCCCGGCGATCGGCCCGCCGCCCACGACGCGCCCGGCCCGCATCACGGTCACGCGGTCGGCGAGCGCGCGCACCTCGGCCAGCTTGTGGGTGATGAGCACGATCGTGGCGCCGTCCTCGCGCAGCGCGCGCAGCACGGCGAACAGCTCGTCGACCTCCTGCGGCGTGAGCACCGCCGTCGGCTCGTCGAGGATCAGCACGCGGGCGCCGCGGTAGAGCGCCTTGAGGATCTCGACGCGCTGCTGCGCCCCCACCGAGAGCTGCGCGACGCGCGCGTTCGGGTCCACCGGGATCCGGTGGCGCGCGGCCAGTTCCGCCACCGCCCGCGCCGCCGCGGAGGGGCGGAACGCGCCGAACGCCGCGTGCGGCTCGCGGCCGAGCGTGACGTTCTCGGCGACGGTCATG
>CAZIXL010000925.1:0-1528 GCA_964542885.1 uncultured bacterium | reverse complement strand
CCAGGTGGTCGACCGGCGCGCCGTCCTCGTCCTGCACGCGTACGACCAGCTCGTGGCGGCCGCCGCCGGTCACGCGCACGCGGTCGATGCTCGCGTGCGGCACCGCCGCCGCGACGGCGGGAGCGAGCGCGGCCAGCAGGGCGAGCGCGGTGAGCGCGAAGCGTCGGGGGGCCATGGCGTCAGAACCCGAAGCGCTGCGGGTTCTCGGCGATGATCCGGATCGCGAACACCTTCGGCACGTACATCCGGGTCTCCTCCGTGAGCATCTGCTTCTCGACGAGGTACCAGTACTTGCGCGTCGAGCGCAGCATGGGGTCGTCGATCTTCTGCTTGAGCCGGTCGAGCGCGTTGTGGCCGCGATTGTACGAGGCCAGGACGAGCATGAAGTACTCGGGGCCCTGGTCGCGGAGCATTCCGGCGATGTAGCGTGCCGCGGCCCGCGTGGACTTGTCCACCTGCGTCCGCTCGTCGCGCGCGAGGTCCTTCGGGTCGGTGCGCAGGCCGCGCTCGCGCGCGGTCGGCTCCATGAGCTGCCAGAGCCCCACCGCGCCGGCGCCGCTCACCTGCGTGGAGTCGAGCTTGCTCTCGACCCACGCGACGTAGGCGACCGACTCCGGCAGGTGCTCCTGCTCGAGGATCGCGGCGATGCGCGGCTGCAGCGTGCGCGCGCGCCGCAGCATCAGCCGCATGTCGCCGGGGTGGCGCATGAAGCCCTCGACGTAGCCCCACACCTGCTCGACGAACTCGGGCGGCAGGTTCGGGTCCTGTCCCAGCTCGGCGCAGTAGCGCTTCAGCTCGTGCTCGACGTACTCGCGGTCGGTCATCGTCGCGACCGTCGCACGCTCGCTGGCCATCGCGTCGCGCCCGGTGAGCGAGGCGAAATCGAAGTCGCGGGCGTCGGCGGGCAGGTCGGGAAGCACGGCGGCGAACAGCTCGCGCGGGCGGTCCAGCCCCACGTTCGCGGGCGCGAGCCCCGCCAGGTGCACCAGGTCGGCGGCGTGCGACAGGTGGCCGCGCGCCACGTCGGGCGTGCCGTCGGCGGCGGCGCGCTCGGCGTCGAGCAGGCTCGAGACCGCTTCGCGGCGGAAGGAGGCTTCGATCCGCCCCGTGCCCTCGCGCTCGAGCACCCAGCGCACGCCGAAGAAGGCCGCGACCGCGACCACCAGCACGACCAGGCCCAGGCGCCAGGAGCCGAACAGCGCGCCGGGGTCGAACCCGACGCGGCGCTCGAGCACGAACTCGACGTCGCCGAAGCGCACGCGGTCGCCCGCGGCGACGGGCACGCACAGGACGCGCTCGTCGTTCACGAACGTGCCGTTCGAGCTCTTGAGGTCGGTCAGCAGCCAGCCGCCCTCCTGCGCGTCCACGCGCGCGTGCATGCGCGAGACGCTCGCGTGGTCCACCACGCCGCCGGCGCCGGGTTCGCGGCCGAACGTCGTGATGGGCCGGCGCAGCGGCAGGATCTCGCCCACGCCGCCGGTCGGGACGAGCCGCCGGGCGTGAATCGGCACACCTCGGCGCAGGTGTT
>CAZIXL010000924.1:0-1530 GCA_964542885.1 uncultured bacterium | reverse complement strand
CGCCCAGCAGCACGAGGGCGCAGAACGTGGTCGCCATGGGCGCGCCCCAGCGCTGCGCGATCGCCCCGGCGAGCAGCGAGCCGAACGGCGAGGTGCCGATGAACATGAGCATGTACAGGCTCATCACGCGGCCGCGGTACTCGTCGGCCGTGGTCATCTGGATCAGGATGTTCGTGCTCGAGACGTAGAGGATCAGGCCGAAGCCGGCGATCGCGCCCATGATCATCATCACCGGCAGCGAGCGTACCCACGCGAACCCCACGAAACCGAGCCCGCCCATGACGAGCCCGACCAGCAGGTGGCGGCGCAGCGCCCAGCGGTCGAGCTTCATGGTCATGCGCAGCGCCGCGAGCAGCGAGCCCACGCCGAACGCCGACAGCAGAGCGCCGTACACGCCCGGGCCCGCGTGCAGCAGGTCGCGCGTGTAGACCGGCAGCAGCACGTTGAACTGGAAGCCCAGGCCCGCGCACACGGCGAGCAGCACGAGCAGGTTGCGCAGCGACGTCGTGCGCCACGCGTAGCGCACGCCTTCGACGAGCGTGTGGCCCATCGGGCGCGTGTCCGGAGCGCTCTCCCGCGGCGGCAGGCGCAGCGCGAAGAGCGCGACGATCACCGCGAGGAACGACACGGCGTTCAGCCAGAAGCACGCCGCCGTGCCGAGCGAGGCCAGCACGATGCCGGCCAGAGCGGGGCCCACGATGCGCGCGGTGTTGAACGCCGCCGAGTTGAGCGCGATGCCGTTCGAGAGGTCCTCGCGGCCCGTCATCTCGATCACGAACGACTGGCGCGCGGGCAGGTCGAACGTGTTCACGCAGCCGTAGACGAGCGCCAGCGCGAGCACCATCCACGGCTTCACGACGCCGGTGCTCACGGCGAGCGCGATGAGCGTGGCCTGCACGGTGAGCAGCGACTGCGTCCAGAGGAGCAGCCGGCGCTTGTCCATCCGGTCGGCGACGACGCCGGCCCAGAGCGCCAGCGGCAGGACGGGGATGAACTGCGCGAAGCTCAGGACGCCCAGCATCCACGCGGACGCGGTGAGCGTGTGCATGAGCCAGCCCTGCGCGACGCTCTGCATCCACGTGCCGGCCAGCGAGACGAGCTGGCCGGACCAGTACAGGCGGAAGTTGCGGTGGCGGAGCGCGCGGAAACCCGAGAGGAAGCCCTGCGAGGAGGCCGTCGAACTCATGAGTCCCGGAAGCTACCACAGCCTCCGCGACGGCCCGACGCGCGACTCACGCCCGCGCGAGCAGGCGCCGCGTGCCGCGCGCGCTGTGCAGCACCAGCAGCGAGCGCGCCGCCACGCCCCACAGCGCGCCCCGCGAGAGCTTCGGGCGGCCGTCGAGCGGGAAGCGCGGGTCGGCGTGCGCCACGCGGATCGACGCGCGCGCCCACAGCGCCGGCCACAGGCAGAAGAGCCGGTAGCGCACGTGGCGCGCGGGGATCGTGTCGAGGTAGTCGGCCACGCGGTCGAGCGCGGCGTGCGCCAGCGCCTCGAGCCTGAGCGCCAGCTCGCCCGCGGCCGGGGTGTCG
>CAZIXL010000923.1:0-1535 GCA_964542885.1 uncultured bacterium | reverse complement strand
GCCGGGCGCGCTCAGCGCCCGATCACCACCACCCGGCGCGCGAGCACTTCGCCGCCCGCGGCGCCGCGCGCCAGGTAGAGGCCCGGCGGCACGCGCCGGCCGGCGTCGTCGTGCAGGTCCCACGCGTACGCGTGCGGGCCGGCGCCGACCGTGCCCGCGGCCAGCGTGCGCACCTGGCGGCCGGCGGCGTCGAACACCTGCAGCGCCAGGGCGCCCGGCGCGGCGAGCGTCAGCTCGAACCGCGCGGCGCCGCGCACGGGATTGGGCCAGGGCGGCGCGAACGCGAAGCGTGGCGCCGCCGGCGCGACGTCCGCCACCTGCGCGCTCGGGGCGTCGAACGTGATCGCGGTCGGCGGCAGCGTGCAGTGCAGGTCGCTTCCGATCGGCGTGTCGGTCGCGGTGTCGTACGCGCGCAGCGCCGAACCCGAAAAGCTGCTCCGGCACACCCACAATTCGCCGTCGTCGTTCAACTCGGCGTCAGCCAGGCTGTAGCCGCCCGGAGCCCACAGCGTGCCGAGCAGTGTGCCGGCCGAGGGACTCCACCGGACGAGCGTGGTGTTGGGCACCGGCGAGAGCGTGTCGGCCACGATCGCGTACGACTCCTGCGCGTCCTTCCACACGACGTCGCCCACGTCGCCGCCGAGCGCCCCTTCGGTGATCGCGACGCCGTCGCTGCGCAGGTGGACGGGATCCACCCACTCGATCCCGCCGTCCTTCACGCCGTAGTCGCCGACGCAGCCCACGAGCAGCCGGCTGCTCGCGCGGTCGAACTGGAACGTGGTCACGGGATTCGAAAGCTGCAGCCGGATCGCCTGCCGCCCGGGCAGGGCCGGGTCGCAGTCCACGAGCGTGTCGGCGCGGGTGTCCACCACCGCGACGTACGACGTGTCGGTGGCCAGGTAGCCGCCGGGCCGGTCGACGCGCTGGATCGCCACGAACAGCAGCGGGCCCACCATTTGGAGGCGGCCCATCTCGGGAATGCCGTCGGCGTCGGCGTAGGGCGCGAGCGAGATCGTGCCCGTGTGCGCGCCGGTCTGCGGATTCACGATCCACAGGTCCGCCGACTCGTAGCGCGTGACGTACGCCCGGGTCGGCGAGGCGAACGCGATGTCCTGGGGGTTCGAACCGTTGCCGACCGAGAACTGGAACGTCGTGGCCAGCGTCTGCGGGTCCACGACCTGCACGTTGTCGCCGCCGAAGCGGTTCACGACGTAGAGCCGGCCGGCGAAGAAGCGCAGCGTGGCGTCCGAGTTGGGGCTGGCCACGTCGCAGTGCGGCGTGCGCGCGGGCAGGTCCCACGCCGACAGGCTGCCGGTCGTGTAGTCGGTGCCGAAGACGAAAGCCTTCGTGGCCGCGGCCGACGCCGGCCCGGCGGAGGCGAGGGCGAGCAGCAGCGCGAACACGCGGGCGGCCGCGGTGGGAAGCACGAGGAGTCGGGGCATGCGGGGTCTCCGGGAGTTCAGGGGTGAGCGGTGCCGGCGCCGAAGCGCGCGTCGCACGCGACGAACACGCTGCGGCCGGGAAGCGGGTAGCCG
>CAZIXL010000922.1:0-1537 GCA_964542885.1 uncultured bacterium | reverse complement strand
CCATGGACCTCTTTCTCATGGGCAGACGGGACGCCCGGCGGCTGGGCATGGTGAAAGCCGCGGAGCAGGGACGAGTGACGAACCGGGAGGCGGCGGCGGGGCTGGGGCTGAGCGTGCGGCAGTTTCGGCGGCTGCGGAAGCGGGTACGTGAGGCCGGCGAGCCGGCGATCGTGCACGGGAACCGCGGGCGGACCTCGGCGCGGCGCCTGAGCGCGGAGGTCCGCGCGCGCATCGTGGGGTTGCTCCGGGGAGAGGTGAAGCTGAACGACCACCACATCGCCGACCTGTTGAAGGAGGAGCCGGAGCACCCGATCGTCGTCAGCCCGGCGAGCGTGCGGCGGATCCGGCAGGAACTGCGGCTGCCGCCGAAGCGGCGCCGGCGCCCGCCGCAGCACCGCCGTCGCCGGGGCCGCCGGGCGCGTCGGGGCGAGCTGGTGCTGATCGACGGCAGCCCGTTCCGCTGGTTCGACGCCGAGGGGCCCGCGTGGACGCTGCTGGGGGCGATCGACGATGCCACCAGCGAGATCCTGTACCTGACGCTGCGGCCGACCGAGGACCTGCACGGCTACGTCACGCTGCTGCACGGCGTGCTCACGAACCACGGGGTGCCCGCGACGCTGTACGGCGACCGCAGCGGCATCCTGGTGCGCAACGACGCGCACTGGACGCTGGCCGAAGAGCTCGCCGGCGCGCAGAACCCCACCCAGTTCGGCCGCATGCTCGCCGAGCTCGGCATCGCCTTCGTCCCCGCCCGCAGCCCGCAGGCCAAGGGACGCATCGAGCGGCTGTGGGCGACGCTGCAGGACCGGCTCGCGGCCGAACTGCGCCTGCGCGGCATCACGACGCTCGAGGCCGCGCTGGCCTACCTGCCCGGCTTCATCGCCGCGCACAACCGCCGCCACGCGGTGGCGCCGGCCGAGACCACCCGCGCGTTCCGCACCGCCCCGCGCGACCTCGACCGGATCCTCGCCTGCGTCTACGAGCGTGTCATCGCCCGCGACAACACGGTCACCATCCCCGGCCGCTGGGCCCAGGTCCCCCCGGGTGCGTACCGGCGCTCCTGGCACAAGGCCCGGGTCGAAGTCCGCGAGACCCTCGACGGTCGCCTGCTCGTGCTGCATCCGCGCCACGGACTGCTCGCCGAGCAGCCGGCGCCGCCGGGCCCGTTCACCCTCGAATCCCGCTCGGCGGAACGCGCCACGCGCCGGCGACTCCAGGACAGCGCTCCACGATCGCGCCAGAAGCCCGAACGCGCTCCGGCACGAGTCCCGGCCCAGGAGGGCAACCGGGGCATCGGCCACTACACCAACATCCGGCGACCGGGGCCCAACCACCCCTACAACCGCGGCAAGAAACCCCAGCCTCCGACCTTCGTGGCCGGAGTCGAGGGGGGACAGAATCACTGACGCGTTAGGGGGACAGAATCACTGACTTGCGACAGTCGCGCGCACTCCGGGCGGGAGGTCAGGCGGCGTGTCGCCGCGTGCCCGCGCGCACGACTTCCATGCGCGTCACGCCGTTGCGCGTGAAGTGCGCC
>CAZIXL010000921.1:0-1537 GCA_964542885.1 uncultured bacterium | reverse complement strand
CGCGCCCGGCGCGGTGACCGGGTCAAGGTTGATGGTGGATGTAGCTCAGCTGGCAGAGCATCGGGTTGTGGTCCCGAGGGTCGTGGGTTCGAACCCCATCATCCACCCCATCCTTCTCCCGGACCGCCGCCGGCCCCCTTGGGGCCGCGGGCGGCCCGGCCGATACTCCGGAGCATGACGCGCCGCGCCAAGATCGTCTGCACGCTCGGGCCCGCCACCGACCGCTACGAGGACGTCCTGGCGCTCGTGCGCGCGGGCATGGACGTCGCCCGGCTCAACCTCTCGCACGGCACGCGTGCGGAGCACGCGGCGACGTACGCGAACGTGCGCCGCGCCTCCGACGAGACGGGCCGCGCGGTGGCGATCCTCGTGGACCTGCAGGGGCCCAAGATCCGCCTCGGCCGCTTCGCCGCCGGCCCGGTGACGCTCGCGAACGGCGCGACGTTCACGCTCACGACCGAGGACGTGCCCGGCGACGCCGCGCTCGTCTCGACGACGTACGCGGGGCTGCCCGCCGACGTGCGGCCCGGTGACACGGTGCTGCTCGACGACGGCAACGTGCGGCTCGAGGTCGAGTCCACCGACGGCACGCGCGTGCGCTGCACCGTGCTCGAGGGCGGCCGCGTCTCGGACCACAAGGGCATCAACCTGCCGGGCGTCCGGGTGAGCGCCCCGAGCCTCAGCGAAAAGGACCGCGAGGACCTGCGCTTCGCGATGACGCTGCGCGCCGACCTGATCGCGCTCTCGTTCGTGCGCCGGCCGTCGGACCGCGACGAGGCATGCGCGATCATGGCCGAGTCGGGGGCGCGGCTGCCGCTCGTCGCCAAGATCGAGAAGCCCGAGGCGGTCGAGTGCCTCGACGAGATCGTGCAGGCCTTCGACGGCGTCATGGTCGCCCGCGGCGACCTGGGCGTGGAGATCCCGCTCGAGCAGGTGCCGCTGGTGCAGAAGCGCGCCGTGCAGCTCGCGCGCGAGCACGCGCGGCCGGTGATTGTCGCCACGCAGATGCTCGAATCGATGATCCACCACTCGCGGCCCACCCGTGCCGAGGCCTCGGACGTGGCCAACGCGGTCCTGGACGGCGCGGACGCGCTCATGCTGTCGGGCGAGACGAGCGTCGGCGAGTGGCCGGTCGTCACGGTCGAGACCATGGCGCGCATCATTCGCGAGGTGGAGCACCAGTCGCAGCTCCGGCTGCCGAAGCTCTTCGGCTCGGCCGACTCGCCGCCGCACGCGCTCGCGGCCGCGGCCGTGCAGGTCGCGGCCGACACCGGTGCGAAGGCGCTCGTCGCCTTCACCGAGTCCGGCGGCACCGCGCGGCTGCTGGCCGCGCACCGCTGGCCGATCCCGCTGCTCGCGTTCACCTCGAACGGCGTCGTGCGCAGCCAGCTCGCGCTCCAGTGGGGCATCGAAACGTTCGTCGTGCCCCGCATGGGCGACACCGACGGCATGGTGCGCCAGGTCGAGCACGCGCTGCGCGAGCTGGGCCGCGCGGGCGACGGCGACCTCGTGGTGATCGTCGCGGGACCGCCGCCGG
>CAZIXL010000920.1:0-1540 GCA_964542885.1 uncultured bacterium | reverse complement strand
CCCGACGACGCCGCGGCCTCGCGCGCGCTCGCCGAGCGGCTCGGCGCGGCGCTGCTCGGCGGCGAGGCGCCGGCGCAGGGCACGCTGCTCGTCTCGGCCGACGGGCCGCTGCACACGGTGCCGTTCGCGGCCCTGCGCGTGAGGGCCGGCGCGGCGCCGCTCGGCGAGGACTGCGACATCGCGTGCGTGCCGTCGGCGACGCTGCTCGCGCGCATGCGCGCACGCACGCAGCGCCCCGTGGCGGGCCTGCTCGTCGTCGCGGGAGGACGCGACGCGCAAGGGCGCGCGCTTCCGGGCGCCGAGCACGAGGCGCGCTGGCTCGCCTCGCGCTTCGACGGCGCGCAGCGCTACGCCGTCGGCGGCGCCGCGCCGCCCGCGCTCGAGCGCTTCGGCCAGCTGCACTTCGCCGTGCACACGCGCGTCAACGACCAGCACCCGTGGGCGACCGAGATCCCGTTCGGCCGCGCCCCGCTGCACGCGCACGACGTCGCGCGGCTGCGGCTCGAGGCGCGCGTCGCGGTGCTGTCGAGCTGCGAGTCCGCGGCCGGGCGCGCGTACTCGGGCGAGGGCGTCGCGGGACTCGCGAGCGCGTTCATGGCCGCCGGCGTGCCCGCGGTCGTGGCCTCGCTGTGGCCGGTGGACGACGCCGCGACCCGTGACCTGATGGAGGCGTTCTACGACGCGCTCGGCCGCGGCGAACCCGTCGCGCGCGCGCTGCGATCGGCCCAGCGGACGGTCGCCGGACGTCCCAAGACCGCCGACCCCTTCTACTGGGCCGGCTTCGTCACGCTCGGCGACCCGTCGCAGAGGCCGGCCCTCGTCCGTCGCGGCCGGGGGCTCGAACGCTCCGCCTTAGTCCTTCTGGGTGTTGCGCTTGCCGTGGGCGGGGCAGTCTGGATGGCGCGCCGCAGGGTGGCGTCGTGAGCCGCCGTGTGATGAATTCGGGCGCGCCCCGGTCTCAGGAGGTGCGCGGGACGTTCGACCGCGCCGCGAAATCCCACAGCGTCATCGATCCCAGGGTTGGGGAGGGACCGTGAACTCCGACAACATCTCCGCCGCCTGCCTGGATCCGGCGGATCTGGACGACCTGCTCGCAGCGCCCGCCGACGATCCGCGACACGCCCACGTGCGCGACTGTCCGCGCTGTCGCGCGCTCGTCTCCGAATACGCCTCGTTCCTCGCGGCCGACTCGAAGCACCCGGGCCTCGATGCCGCCGACGCGAAGGCGCGGCTCGATCGCTTCCGCTCCGAGCTGTTCGCCGAGGCGCCGGTCGTGCGCCGCGTCGTGGCGCCGCGCCGCCCGTCGTTCTTCGAAGCGCTGGTCGCGACGTTCTCGCGGCCCGTGCCCGCGGTCGCGCTGCTCGCGGCCGTGTCGGCCATCGCGTGGTTCGCGCCGCGCGCGCTCACGCCGGGCTCGCGCGAGGTCGTGCTGCGCGGCGGATCCACGGCCGATGCGCGCGAGCAGGTGATCGTCTCCGCGCCGGAGGCGTTCCCGGACGGCGCGCTCGTGCTCGAGTGGCGGCAGGTGCCGGAAGCCACC
>CAZIXL010000919.1:0-1547 GCA_964542885.1 uncultured bacterium | reverse complement strand
TCACCCAATTGCGCCCCGCCCACGCCTTCAGGGAAGCCGGGGTAATTCTCGATGGTGTGCGTCAGCGCGGCTTGACCGCCCAACTGCATCCCGGTCAACACCACCGGCTGGAGTTCCGCCCGCGCCGCATACAATGCCGCCGAATACCCCGCCGGTCCGGCGCCCAATACCAATACTGTTACGGGTTTTGCATTTCCATTTGTGGACATGATTGATCTGATTTCCTTGCTTGAATTTTCCTTGCGCCCTCCAGACGACACCGAGGGCGCAGATTTTACTCAACCGGATTGTATCAGCCGTTCCATCTACAGTGCAACGGAGGGATGACACAGAAAACGGTCAGGCGCCCTGTGTTGGGCGCCTGACGTATTGCAAGGGAGGTGCAGTATCGGCACTGCACGAAACAAACTCGTCGTGATGACTTTAGCCGCTCTTTAGCCGAACGACGAAAGCCGTTACCACGTTTTCGTGATCCACTGATTATTTGGTTTTGCTCGGTCGCTCGGGGATGCCCGAGTTGATATTGCGGTTGATGACGCGGTAGGGCCATGCGCCATTAACCGGATCGTTAGCCCACGTATCGCCGACACCGCAGAAATCATCGGGCGTGTATAAACTGCCGTTCATGGAACCAGCCCACCACCAGATCTCATCATCGCCATCACCGAGGATGTCGTTGGCTCCGTCGGTGTCACAGATATCGGTTTTTTCGCTGAATCCGATGATCTTTCCAGCCGCCCAAACGCGCACGATCACATATTCGTTGAGCAACCCGGGTTGCCAGTAATCTGTAAGCAGGAAGTCGTAATAGTCGCTGACCGTCAGGTTGTAATATGGAATGGTGGTGGAACCCGGTTTGGTCGCGATCGTGATCGACTCCATGGTCAGCCCGTCTGTCGCGCCGCCTTCGCGGTTCCAGCGCGCAAAGGGATGAGAAAGCAGGTCGCCTTCATCAATGTAAACGCCATCCGGAGAGCCGGGGTCCCACGGACCGACAACATAGCCCGGGTCTACACTGTAAATCGTGTCTTTCGCCGTCCAAGTGAAGAGTTCGAGGTCGTTGTAGTAACCGTCCCAGTTGGCGACCACGTGGATGCGCGTGCTGGGCGGCACGCCGATATTCAGCCATGGACCCCATTCGAAGTAACCGGGAGATACCATGACAGTGGCAATCGCCTGGTCGCCCACGGTATTGCCGGCCTTGTTGACTTTCACCGTGGTGAGAACGCCTGCCGGCAGGTTAATCAAGTCGGCGTAGGGGCTCCAGTCAGAAGTCAGCATGGAGGTATCCTTCAGGGTGGTGCCCTGGAAAGCCTTGACCGAGGCGCCCTTCAGGGGAAGCCCTGTGATGGCGTCGTATACTTCCGCCCAGATGCCACCGCGGTTCATCGCCGCCGCCACATTCAAAGAGACCAGGGCGGAATTATCCAGGTCGGCGCCATAGGTGCTGTCGGGCCAGCAGAACGGCGCTTCGCCGTTGTACCCGGTATCGTCGTATCCACTGAAAGGATCGCTCATATTCGGGTCCATGGCAAATGCAAGGTTGG
>CAZIXL010000918.1:0-1547 GCA_964542885.1 uncultured bacterium | reverse complement strand
CCGCACGAAGTAGAGCCCGGCGCGCGCCGCCAGCCCGGCTTCGTCGCGCGCGTCCCACGTGGCCGTGTGCCGGCCGGCCGCCATGCGACCCAGCGGCACCTCGCGCACGCGGCGGCCGAGCACGTCGAGCACGTCCACGCGCACGTCGCTGTCGCGGGCGAGCGCGAACGCGAGCGTGGCCGCGCCGTGCGCCGGGTTGGGCCCGAGCGCGTCGAACACGGTCGCCGCGGGGGCGGGGCCGTCGTCCACGCCGACGCCGGAGATCGACAGCGTGACCGTCAGGCTGCTCGCGGTCCCGCACGCGTTCGAGATCTCGACGTGGTAGCTGCCCGTGTCGTACCCGTTCAGGTTCGAGATCACGAGCGTGGCCGCGTTGGCGCCGCCGATCGTCGAACCGGTGCCCGAGGGTCCGTCGGCGAGCGCGGTCGTGCCGTGGAACCACTGGTAGGTGAGCCCGGTGTAGCCGCTCGCGGCGGCCGCCGAGAACGACACGGTCTGGCCCGGGCCCGAGCTGCGCGAGGACGGCTGCTGGGCGAAGGCGGGAACGCCGGTCTCGGTGAAGCGCGCCCAGCGGGCCGTCGGGATGCCGCCCGCGTTCAGGAAGTAGCCGCCCGCGTGCACCTCGCCGCCGTACACGCCCAGCGCGAGCACCATGTCGTCGGTGCCGTTGTCGGGCTCGTGCCACGAGGACCCGTCCCAGTACCCGATGTGGCGTGCGGTCAGGCCGCCCGCGGTCGTGAACTCGCCGCCCACGTACAGGCGCGAGCCGTTCGCGGCCAGCGCGTGCACGCGCGCGTTGGTGCCGCCGATGCCGAACGTGCCGTACGAGGTGCCGTTGTACCAGGCCAGGTTCGGCGAGCTGTTGATGCCCGGGTACAGGCCGCCGATCGCGAGCACGCCGTTGTAGACCTCGAGCGAGAACACCTGCCCGTTGAAGAACCCGCCGCAGGCGCTCCAGCTGCTGCCGTTCCAGCGCGCGAGGCCGCCGGTCGAGACGCCGCCGGCGGTCGTGAAATCGCCGCCCGCGTACAGGTAGCCGTTGTACACCTTGAGCGCGCGCACCGCGCCGTTCATGCCGGTGCCGACCGCCTGCCAGACGTTCGACGACGCGTTGTACTGCGCGATGTAGCTGACGGGGGTGCTGCCCGAGAACGTGAACTGGCCGCCCGCGTAGGTGACGTTGTTGAAGCGCTCGATCGCGTACACCGCGCTGTTGAGCCCCGAGCCCATGGCGGTCCAGGCCGGCGGCGGGAACGCCCCGAGCGGGTCGATGTCGTAGCGCGCGATGCGCGTGGCCGTGACGCCGCCCGCAACCGTGAAGAGCCCGCCGGCCACCAGCTCGTAGTCGCCGCTGATGCCGGAGTACTTGAACGACTTGAGCGCGTAGACCGAGCCGTTCAGCCCGGTGCCGTAGGCCGCGAGGTTCGAGCCGTTCCAGCCGGCCAGGTTCAGCGCCGACGAGCTGCCGAGCAGCGACTGGTTGAAGCTGCCGCCGCCGACCATGCGGCCGTAGTAGCCGGCCAGCGCGAACACGTAGCTCGCCGTGC
>CAZIXL010000917.1:0-1548 GCA_964542885.1 uncultured bacterium | reverse complement strand
GCCTTCTCACACTTCTTCTTGAACCGACGCAGGGCGCTCTCGAAGGACTCGCCTTCCTTCACCCTGATTCCAGGCAATAACTTCCCCCCTCTCGGGACTCGCAATCTTCCTTGACGGAGAGAACGAAGGAAAATGGGAAAGGTTGTGGGTGCCAATCAACGAGATCGAATGGGTCTGGCACGCAATGCGGCGGGCAGTCTAGGTCCGCGCTCCGAATGCCGTCAAGGCTCGGAACGATGTTTCGGCACTTCGGGGCGAGATCCTCAGGCCCCGCCGGCCAGCGCGAGTGCGGCCACGGCGAGCGCCGCCGTCTCGGTCCTGAGCCGGCTTCCCCCCAGCCCCGTACGACGGAACCCGTTGTCCTCCAGCGCCTTGAGCTCATCATCGGAGAACCCGCCGGAGGGCCCCACCGCAGCGACCAGTACCGCGAGGGTCGCCCCGGCCCCCGACCCGAACGGCGGACCGGCGGGATCCGCCACGAAAGCGGGGACCGTGCGGTCGCGCGCCGCGAGCGCCTCGGCCAGCCCGATCGGCGGCAGGATCTCGAGCCGGTGCGCCGACCGCGACTGCCGGAGCGCCGCGATCGCGAGGCGTTGCCAGCGCTCCCTTCGCTGCGCGGCCCGCTCCCACGCCCCGCGGCGGGCGTTCACCGGTCGCAGCGCGGCCACGCCGAGCTCACCCAGCTTCTCGACGAGCCAGTCCGCGCGGTCGCCCTCGGGGGCGCCGCACCACAGCTCGAGGGTCCGCGGGCGCGCCACGGTCCGCCACTGGCGCACCTCGGCCCGCACGACGTCGGCGGCATCCGCCACCTCGAGGTCGGCCAGCGTGCCCGCACCGTCGGTGGCCGTGACGCGCTCGCCCGCGCGCACGCGCACGACGCGGCGCAGGTAGTGCGCCTCGTCGCCAGCGATCGTGATCACGCTCCCGGTCCCCGCCGCGGCGAGGCCCGGCACCCACACGTGCGACGGCGCGCCGTCAGCCGCCGAACGCATCGCGCACCCGCTCGAAGAGCGAGCGCGAGGCCTTCGGGGGCTTCAGGCCCTCGCCGCGGCGCAACTCCTCGAGCAGCTTCCGGTCGGCGCCCGAGAGCTTCCCGGGCACCCACACGCGCAGCCGCACCAGCAGGTCGCCGCGGCCGCCGCGCAGCCCGGGCAGGCCCTTGCCGCGCACGCGGGACACGTGGCCGCTGGCCGTGCCGGCGCTCACGTCGAGCGTGTGCGCCTCGCCGCCCAGCAGCGGTACCTCGATCCTGCCGCCCAGTGCGAGCGTCGGGAAGCCGACCGGCATCTCGAGCACCAGGTCGTCGCCGTGCCGCTCGAAGACGTCGTGCTCCTTCTCTTCGATGAGCACGATCAGGTCGCCCGCGGGACCGCCGCGCACGCCCGCGTCACCGATCCCGCGCAGCGGAATGTAGTTCCCGCTCGCGACGCCGGCTGGGACCTTGACCGAGACGGTCTCGGTCTCGCTCACGCGCCCGTCGCCGCCGCACGTGCGGCAACTCTCGCTCACCGTGCTGCCCTCGCCATCGCAACGCGGACAGGCCGTGAC
>CAZIXL010000916.1:0-1548 GCA_964542885.1 uncultured bacterium | reverse complement strand
CAGGCCCTGGAAGTTCATGATGCTCTGGCCGAACTGGTGGCGCGTGTGCGCGTACCGGAGCGTCTCCTCGAGCGCGCCCTCGGCGATCCCCAGGGCCTGCGCCGCGACGCCGGGCCGGGTGATGTCGAACGTCTTCATGGCCACCAGGAAGCCCATGCCTTCGCGGCCGAGCAGGTTCTCCTTCGGCACGCGCGCGCCGTCGAAGATGAGCTCGCGCGTCACCGACGCGTGGATGCCCATCTTGGTCTCCTTCTTGCCGAACGTGAAGCCGGGCGTGTCCTTCTCGATGATGAAGCACGACGCGCCGCGGGCCCCCTTCTCGGGGTTCGTGAGGCCGACGGTCGTGTAGATCTCGGCCTCGCCGCCGTTCGTGATGAAGACCTTGGTGCCGTTGAGCACGTAGTCGTCGCCCTCGCGCCGCGCGGTCGTGCGCTGCGCGCTCGCGTCGGAGCCCGCCATGGGCTCGGTCAGGCCGAACGCGGCGAGCCGCTTCCCGTCGGCGATCGCGGGCAGGTACTTCTGCTTCTGCTCCTCGGTTCCGAACAGCAGGATCGGGAACGTGCCCAGCGCCGTGCCGGCGAACGCGAGCGCGATGCCCGCGCAGACCTTGGACAGCTCCTCGGTCACGAGGCACATGCTCGTCACGCCGAGGCCCTCCTCGAGCATGCCGCCGTACGCCGTGGGGATGAACACGCGGAAGAGGTCGGCCTTGGCCAGCTCCTCGACGATGTCCCACGGGAAGATGTTCTCTTCGTCGTATTTCGCACGAACCGGCTTGACCTTCTCCTCGGCGATGCGCCGGGCCAGGTCGCGGATCGTCTGCTGTTCTTCGGTCAGGTGGTGATCCATCGCGTCTCCCCGTGGCCGTGCCGGCCGTGCGATTCCACGAACGTGCCCGGCCCCCGCGAGCATGCGCGGGCACCGGGCGACGTCGGTTCTTCCCTGCGAGCGGGCACAGCAATAGCAGAAAGCCGCGCGCCGGGGGAACCCGCGAGGGGTGCTCCTTTCGGACCGTGGCCGGGTCCGCCCGGCGGCCGCAACCGGGCCCGGGGCAGCGCCGTGGGCGGCCCGCCGGTCCGGCCTCCGGGGGGGCCGGGAATAACGGCCCGCGGGCGGCGTACCTCGGTGCGAAGCCGAAGCACGAACGCTCCCACGACCCCGAAGGAGAGACGCCATGAACGCCCGGTACACGCTGATCCAGACGCTGCGTGACGCGCTCGGCGAAACCGCCGCGTGCGTCGCCGCCCTCCTCGACCTGCGCCGGCTCCAGCCGGTGCCGCTCCTCGCGACCGCCTGCGCGCCCGCGCGCCCGGTCGTGTTCGCGCGCCGCTTCGCCTTCGTGGCCGCGCTCGCGGCGGCCGCGCTCGCCGGCGCCGCGCACGCCGCCGTCGCGCCGCGCGCCAACGTGCCGGTGGACGTGTGGGCCGACGGCCGCCTGGTGGACGTGCAGATCCGCGTCGACGGCCGGGCCGCGCCGCTCTACCTGTCGCAGCGTGGCGACCGGCGCAACTACGTCGAGGCATTCGCGGGACGGAACTACGCGATCGT
>CAZIXL010000915.1:0-1549 GCA_964542885.1 uncultured bacterium | reverse complement strand
GCACGGCGCCCACGGGCTGGTGGTGGACCTGGCCGACGTGGGCGCGGACGCCACGAAGCTCGCCGGGTTGCCCGCCGCGGCCGGGGCACCTGCATGACGCGACCGCGTGCGGCCGTCCTCGCCGCGTTCCAGCTCGGGCTGCACGCCCTGCTGCTCGCCGGCGCCCTCGCGGGCCTGCCGGACGGCGTGCGGCTCGCCGCCGCGTTCCTCGCGCTCGTCCTGCTGCCCGGCTGCGGCTGGCTGGCCGTGACGGGCGCGACGCCGCCCGGCGGCGCGGCGCTGGCTCCGGGCTGGGGGCTGGGGCTGGGCGTGGCCTGGATGGCCGCGCTCGTCCTCGCGACGCGCGCCCTGCACCTGCCGTTCACGGTGCTCGCCGGCGCGGCGGCGTGCCTGTCGCTCGCCCCGTGGGCGATCGTGCTCGCGCGCGGGCGCCGCGGGGAGGGCGCGCCCGCGCCCGGGCTCGCGGGCCTCGCGCTGGCGGCGGTGCTCGCGGCCGCCTTCCTGGCGGGCCTGCACGGCGCGCTGCACGGCACCTCGATCACGTACTACTCCGACTCGCCCGACCACATCGGCACCATCCGCCGCATGCTCGCCTCGGGGGACGCGTTCCCGACCGACGCGTTCTTCCGCGACGCGGGCCCGCTGGGCGCCGACCCGCGCAAGGGGCTCTGGCACCCGGTCGTCGCGCTGCTCTGCCGGCTCTCGGGCGTGGACCCGTGGCCGGCGTGGCGGCTGCTGCCGGTCGTCATGGCGCCGCTCTTCGTGCTGAACGCCGCCGCGTTCGCCTGGTTGCTGGGCGGCGGGCTGCCCGCGGCGGTGGGAGCGTGGGCGCTGCTGCTCACCTACGGTCACTCGCTCGCGGCCGTCGCGCTGCGCGAGGCCGGCGTCGCGACCAAGGTCGCCGACCAGCTCGCGATCGCGACCGTGGCGGCCGTGCTCGCGGACCTCGCGGCGCCGCGCGCGCGCACGCGGCTCGTCGCTATCGGCCTCGCCATGGGCGCGATCGCGACGCACGTGTTCGCGGCGGTCGACCTGGCCACGGTGCTCGGGGCGCTCGGCGCGGGCCTGCTCGTGCGCGACCGCGGGGCGCGTCCCGAGTTCCGCCGGCTGCTGGTCACCGCGCTGCTGATCGGCGCCGCGGGGCTGCCCTACCTGCTTTGGCGGGCGGGCACGGCGTACGCGCCGCTCAACCCCATCCACACCGAGCCCCAGGGCCTGTTGTGGCTCGGGGACTCGGCCTTCGTCGTGAATCCGGGGACGTTCTGGGAGTGGTTCGGCTTCGGCGCGTTCCTGTTCCCGCTGTCCGCCTGGGCGTGGGCGCGGGCGTCGCGCCGCACGCCGGTGCTGTACCTGCTCACCTGCACGGTGGCGGTCTTCGCGATCATGCTCTTCCCGCCCGTGACGATGGCGCTCCGTCCGAAGCTCGGCTACCTGCTCATGCGCTTCGTCTGGCTGCTGCCGCTGTTCGCGGCGATCGCCTTCGCGGTCGACGCGCTCGTCGGCCGGGTGCGGCGCGGCGGCGCGTGGCGGCGCGCGAGCGGGGCGCTCG
>CAZIXL010000914.1:401-1549 GCA_964542885.1 uncultured bacterium | reverse complement strand
GGAAGGGTTCCTCCTCGACCTCGGCGTGCCACCGGTGCTGGCCGCGACGTCGACCGGCGTGCTCGTCTCGGCGTGGGCCGACGGCCGCTACTTCTCGTCGCTCAATCCCGCCGGCATCTCCGTGTTCGGCCAGGCGCTCGATGCGGCCGGCGCACCCCTGTGGGACGACTCCGAAGAACCCGTCTGCCTCGGCGTGCAGGACGCGCCCGCCGACCAGGGCGGACGCGTGCGCGTGACCTGGTCGCCGAGCGCCGCGGACGCGGCGGCCTCGGGAACGGCGCGCGGCTATCGGGTCTGGCGGGCGCTGCCCGCGACGCTGGCCGCCGCGCTCGAAGCCAGCCGGCCGGCGGGCGACGAGGCGATGTTCCAGGCCGAAGGCCGCACGCTCCTCGCCACCGCGAGCGGCTACTGGGAGATGGCCGGCGAGCAGGCCGCGGCGCAACTGGCCGGCTACGCGCTCACCGTGACCACCGGGCTCGACTCGACCGCCGCGGGCCCCGCCGACCAGTCGTTCATGGTGGAGGCGTACGACGACTCGAGCCACCACTGGTACAGCGGCGCGCTCACCGGGCACTCGGTGGACAACCTCGCGCCCGGCCTCGTGCCGTCGGCCGCCGGGTTCTACGCGGGCGGCACGTCGCTCCTTTACTGGGGAGGGGTCTCCGACGCCGACCTGCTGGGCTACGAGGTGTTCCGCGGTTCGTCGCCCGCGTTCGCGCCGACCGATGCGAACCGCATCGCGTCGACGTCGCAGGTCACCTGGACGGACGCGCACGGCGCGCCGGCGTTCTACCGGATCGCGGCCCGCGACATCCACGGGAACCTCGGGCCGTCCGCGCTGATCGTTCCCGCGGGCACGCTCGCGGCGGACGACGCGGGGCCGACCACCTGGAGGCTGTTCGGCGACTGGCGATCGGGCCGGCTCCGCCTCGCGCTCGACGTGCCCGCCGCCGACGAGGGGCGCCTCGACCTGTACGACGTCTCGGGCCGGCGGCTGTGGTCGAGCGAGTTCCACACGGGGAGGGCGCAGGCGCTGGAGTTCACGCCGCCGGCGTCGGGCCTGCGCCCGGGTGTCTGCTACGCGCACGCCCGCAGCGCGAGCGGCCGGACGCTGACCGCGAAGGTGATCGTGCTTCGCTAGGTCCCGT
>CAZIXL010000914.1:0-391 GCA_964542885.1 uncultured bacterium | reverse complement strand
TCGCGAACCGCGCGCTCATTCCAGCACCACGAGCCTGCGTACATGGCGCGCGCCGCCGGCTTCGAGCCGTGCCAGGTACACGCCGGGCGCGACGCGCGCGCCGCCCGCGCCGCGCAGGTCCCACGCCACGCGATGCTCGCCCGCGCCGAGCGCGCCGTCGGCGAGCGTCGCGACCGCGCGCCCCGTGACGTCGTAGATCGCGAGGTGCGCTCGGCCGTCGCCCGGCAGCGCGAAGTCGAGCGTCGTCGTCGCGCGCGCGGGGTTCGGCGCCGCCGCCAGGCGCAGCGCGGCGGTCGGGTTGGGCTCCACCGCCGCGATGCCGTTCGTGAGGTGCGCGGTGCCCGACTCGACGGACCCGAACGCGTTGGTCACCGTGCAGGCGTATTCACCG
>CAZIXL010000913.1:0-1551 GCA_964542885.1 uncultured bacterium | reverse complement strand
CGGCGCGGCGGGCGTCGCGGCCCGCGGCGCGTCGTCGCCCCGCTGCTTCGCCCTGGTCGAGTCCGCGGCGGCCGCGGCCGGCTTCGCGGACCCGCCCGGCGGCTTCGCGTGCACGTCGCCCGGCGCGGGCGTCGCGGACGAGCCGGCAGGCGGGTCGGCGGTCGTGGTGGCGAGCGCCGTCGGGCCGGCGGGGTCGGCGGGCGCCAGGTCGTCGAGCTTCACGACCCGCCGTTCGGTCTTGATCCACGGCAGCCCGCGGCCGGGACCGGCGGCGAGCATGTAGGCGTTGTGCGTCACGCCCAGCGCGGCGCCCACGAGGAGCAGCACGGCCACGTCGCGAAAGAGCGAGCCGCCGGGGCGGGTGTCGGGGGCCGGGACGGGCGCGTTCATGGTGGGGGCTCCGGGACGGTCGCACGGGGTGCACAGCCAGCGAGCAACGAGGATAGGCCCGCCCCCGGGGGGCCTTGCAATGCGGTCGTCAACCCTCGGCGGCGGGCAGCCTGAACACGCGCCTTCGCGCCCCATCGGGCGGCGGGGCCCGTGGGGCACACGCCATCCGCGCCGCGGCCGGCACCTCCCGAATCCTCCCGTCCGCCGGCGACTCTCAAGGGCTGGATCGAAGGGAGAGCGAACGATGAGCCTGCACGACGTGACCGACTTCCAGCGTGACGTGATCGAGCGCAGCCGCACCCTGCCGGTGCTCGTGGACTTCTGGGCCGAGTGGTGCGCGCCGTGCCGCATGCTCGGGCCGGTGCTCGAGCGCGTGGCCGGATCCGCGGCCGGCCGCTGGGCACTCGCCAAGGTCGACACCGAGGCCTTCCCCGCGGAGGCCTCGACCTACGGCGTCATGAGCATCCCGAACGTGAAGCTGTTCGTGAACGGCGAGGTCGTCGACGAGTTCGTCGGCGCGCTGCCCGAGGGCGAAGTGCGCCGCTGGCTCGAGCGCGCCCTGCCCTCGCCCACGGCGGGCGCGGTCGTCGAGGCGCGCGAGAAGCTCGCCGCCGGCGACGCGGCCGGCGCGGCCGCGATGCTGCGCGAGGTGCTCGACGCCGACCCGGCGAACGCGATCGCGCGGCTCGCGCTCGGCGAGGCCCTGCTGCAGATCGAGCCGAACGCGGTCGAGGCCGTCATCGCCCCGCTCGCCGACGACATCGCCGATCGCGCCGAGGCGTTGCGCGTGATCGCGACCTGGCTCGCGCGCGCCGACCGGCTGCCCGAAGGCGAGGCGCGTGCGCCGTTCGCATCGTCCCTGGCAGGTATTCGCAAGGGCGACTGGGACGCGGCGCTCACCGGCTGCATCGGCGCCCTGCGCACGAATCGCGGCTGGGCGGGCGGGGCGGCGCGCGAGGTCGGGCGCTCGATCTTCCTGCTGCTCGGCGTCGAGCACCCGGCCTGCGACCGGCACTACCGGGCGTTCACGAGCGCGCTCTACGTCTGACGCGTTCCCGGGCCCGGTCCGTTTCCGCCCCGGGGGGTGGCGGGCGGCCGGGTCGCCGGGTGCGTCCTGAGGCGAGGGCGGCGCGCGACTAGAGCGCGATCTCGCGCCCCACG
>CAZIXL010000912.1:0-1555 GCA_964542885.1 uncultured bacterium | reverse complement strand
AGGCCGCTCGCGCTCTGGCCGGTGATCAGGAGCCGCTGGGCCGGCGGCAGCGCTGCACCGGCGGCAGTGGCGAGAAGTGAGAGCAGGGTGAGGGCGAGGAGCGGCCTGAACATGGAGCCTCCGGTGTGCTTTGCTGCGTTCCTCGGGGATGGCGCCGGGAAAGCGCCGCGAAAACAGTCGCACGACGCTAGCAATTGCAGGAATCATGTCTCAATGAAATAGCTCGACCGGTCGTGCGGTTGGTTCGCCCAACCGGAGCCCGGCCGCCCTTCGCCGTCCCGCGTTCGCAGGCTCGTACGACTTCTCGGATGCCGCACGAGAGGTGGATCCCGTACCGGCCGGAACCGCCGGACGCCGGGCCGTGGCGCTGGGACGCGACCTTCGTCAGCAGATGCGCGGCAGCTGCTCCCCGCTCAGCATGTCGACGATGCGCTGGCCGCCGATGCGGCTGCGCAGGTAGACGCGGCCGGGGTGGTCGGCCACGACTTCGCCGACGATCACGGCTTCGCGGCCCAGCGGGTGGGCGCGCATCGCGGCCAGCGCGGCGTCGGCGCGATCGGGCGCGACGAACGCCAGCACCTTGCCCTCGTTGGCCACGTAGAGCGGATCGAGGCCCAGGATCTCGCAGGCGCCGCGCACTTCCTCGGCGATCGGGATCGCGGCCTCTTCCAGCCGCACGCCGAGCCGCGCGGCCTGGGCGATCTCGTTGAGCGCGCTCGAAACGCCGCCGCGCGTCGGGTCGCGCAGCACGTGCACCGCGTCGCCGACGGCGTCGAGCACCGCGCCGACCAGGCCGTTGAGCGCGGCCGAGTCGCTCACGAGGGTGGTCTCGAACTCGAGTCCTTCGCGCACGCTCATGATCGCGATGCCGTGCTGGGCGATGGGGCCGTTGAGCAGGATCCGGTCGCCGACCGCGGCGCGCTTCGGCGCGATCTCGAGGCCGGGGCGCACGAGCCCGATGCCGGTCGTGTTCACGAACAGGCCGTCGCCCTTGCCGCGGTCCACCACCTTGGTGTCGCCGGTCACGATCGCCACGCCCGCGGCGGCGGCCGCGTCGCGCATGCCCCGGACGATGCGCCACAGCTCGTCCATGGGCAGGCCTTCCTCGATCACGAAGCCGCAGGTCAGCGCGATGGGCGTGGCGCCGCACATGCTCACGTCGTTGACCGTGCCGTGCACCGCCAGCGAGCCGATGTCGCCGCCGGGAAAGAAGCGCGGGCTCACCACGAACGAGTCGGTGCTCACGGCGATGCGCGCGCCGCCCAACTCCAGCACGGCGCCGTCGTGCAGCGGCGCGAGCGCAGGATTCGCGAACGAGCCGGCGAACATGCGCTCGATGAGCATCTGCGACAGCCGTCCGCCGCCGCCGTGGGCGAGCTGGACGTGCGGGTAGTCGGCGAGCGGCAGCGGGCAGCTCGATCCCACGATGTCGGCGGCCGTCGGGCGCCCGGTCGCTTCGGGCGTCACACCAGCACCTCGCGCTTGTACTGCCAGTAGGCGGCGCACGCGCCCTCGCTCGACACCATCGGCGCGCCCACCGGGTGCTCCGGCGTGC
>CAZIXL010000911.1:0-1556 GCA_964542885.1 uncultured bacterium | reverse complement strand
CCCGCGCTCGCGCGCGGCGAAGCGCGCCGCGTTCGTCACGGCGCCGTAGCCGTAGTCGGTCGCGACGATCTCGTCGCCGGGCGCGAGCGGGAACGAGCGCAGCACCGCGTTCGCCCCGGTCGTCGCGTTGTCCACGAACACGAGGTCGTCGCCCCGCGCGCCGAGGAACGGCGCGACCTCGTCGGCGGCGGCGCGCAGCCGCGGCCGGCGGCCGTCGGGCACGCCGACGCGCACCGCGGTCAGCTCGCGCAGCAGGAAGCGCGACGGCTGGAGCTCGATCTCGTCGCGGATCGCCTGCTGCGCCGCGAGCACGCGCCGCGGCGGCACGCCCACCGTGCCGTGGTTCAGGTAGACGATCGAGGGATCGAGCGGGAACTCGGGCAGCAGGCGGCGTCCGAACGCGGGCATACGGCTCCTTTTCGGCGAGGGAACGGGGCAGTCTAGCCGAAGGCCCGCGCACGCGCCGCCGCTCAAGGTCGGGCGGGTCGCTCCGATACTGGCCGTCGTGCCGGCGCGCCGGGACGCATTCTCGCGCGTGCGCGAACCAACGGAGGGAACGTGCAGGAACAGCCGGCGACCCACCATCGGACGATCACGGCCATTCTCATCGAGGCCGGCGTGGTCACCGACGAGCACGTGCAGGCCGGGCTCGCGCGGCAGCGCGAGACGGGCCGCCGGATCGGCGAGACGCTCGTCGAGCTGGGCTTCGTGTCGGAGGAGGACATCGGCTGGGCGCTCGCGCGCCAGCTCGGCGTTCCGTTCGTGGACGTGAACCCCGAGTCGCTCGACTCGGCGCTCGTGAAGCGCCTCCCCGAGCCCGCGCTGCGCCGCATCCAGGCCGTGCCGCTCGTGTTCGAAGACGGCCACCTGATGGTCGCGACCGCCGACCCGACGGACCTCGACGCGCTGTCCGAGGTGTCGCGGCTCGCGGACCTGCCGGCCTCGTTCGTGGCGGCGACGCGCAGCGCGATCGAAACCGCGCTCGACGCGGTGTTCGGCCGGCGCGGCCAGCGCCGCGCGATCGCGACCGCCCCGGGCGGCCCCGTCGAAGGCGGACGCTTCGACGTCGTCTGGGACCGCTCGGGCGAGTCGTTCCTGCACTTCCACCTCGCGCAGGCGCGGCGCTACGGCGCGCACGAGATCCAGTTCGTGCCGCTCGCGGGCCGCGTCGTCGTCACGCACCGCGAGGGCCACCGGCTCGTCGTGCGTTCGCACGAGCCCGCCGACGTGCTCGACGCGCTGCTCGCGCGGCTCGAAGCGCTCGGCGCGCCGCCCGCGCCCGAGCGCGACGGGCACGTCGTCGCGTCGGTCGCCTGCGAGGTCGCGGGAAGCGACCAGCCGCTGCACGTCTCGACGCTCCGCACGGGCGACGGCGTGTCCGTGACGCTGCGTCTGCTGCGGGATCCCGGCGACCGCCCGCGCCTCGATTCGCTCGGCATGGATCCCGTGAACGTCGCCGAGCTGCGCGCGCTGCTCGGCGAGCCCTCGGGCCTCGTGCGCGTGTCGGGCCCGACCGCCTCCGGCGGCAGCACGACGCTCTCGGCGCTGCTCGCCGA
>CAZIXL010000910.1:0-1557 GCA_964542885.1 uncultured bacterium | reverse complement strand
GCGCAGCGCGTCGCGATCGTGCGCTGACGCGCGCGGCGGCCGGTGCCGCCGCGCGTCATTCGTAGCGCAGCGATTCGATCACGTCGAGGTCGGCGGCGCGCTTGGCCGGGTAGAAGCCGAAGAACACGCCGACCAGCGAGGCGAAGCCCAGCGCGAGCACGACGACCTGCGGCTGCACCTGCGTGGGCCAGCGCGCGACGTTGGTGATGATCGTCGCCGCCCCGACGCCGATCCCCACCCCGATCGCGCCGCCGGCGAGCGACAGGAACACGGACTCGACCAGGAACTGGAGCAGGATGTCGCGCCGCTTCGCGCCGATCGCGCGGCGAATGCCGATCTCGCGCGTCCGCTCGGTCACCGACACGAGCATGATGTTCATGATGCCGATGCCGCCGACCAGCAGCGAGACGGCCGCGATGCTGGCGAGCAGCGTGGTCATGACCTTGCTCGTGGACTCGGCGGTGCTGGCGATGTCGAGCTGCGTGTAGATGAAGAAGTCGTCGTCGCCGCCGGGGCGGATGCGGTGGCGCTGGCGGAGAAGGCTCGTGATCTGGTCGCGCGCCTCGTCCACCTGGCCCTCGCTCGCCGCCGAGACGGTGATCGCGTTCAGGTGGTCGCGGCCCAGCATGCGGTGCTGCACGGTCGTCCACGGCGCCATGACCACGTCGTCCTGGTCGCCGCCCATGCCCTGCCCGCCCTTGTAGCTGAGCACGCCGACGACGCGGAACGGGATGTCCTTGATGCGCAGGGTCGTGCCGATCGGGTCGCTGTCGCCGTAGAGCTGCTCCTTCACCTTGGCGCCGATCACGCACACCTTGGCCGAACCGCGCACGTCGGCGTCGGTGAACATCGAGCCCTCGGAGACGGGCCACTGGCGGATGTCGAGGTACTCGGGCCCGACGCCCTGGACGTTCGTCCCCCAGTTCATGTTCCCGTACACGAGCTGCGCGCCGCTCATGACCATGGGCGAGACGGCCACCACGGCCGGGCACTCCTTGCGGATCGCGGCGGCGTCCGCGGGCACCCGCGTGGTGAGGCCGCCCATGCCCATGCGCACGCCGCCGGCCGTCACGGTACCCGGGCGTACGGTCATCACGTTCGCCCCGAGCGAGCGGATCTGCCGCTGCACCGCCTCGCGCGCGCCCTGTCCGATCGCGAGCGTCGCGATCACGGCGGCGACGCCGATGACGATGCCCAGCACGGTGAGCGCCGCGCGCATGCGATTGCGTGTCAGCGCCTGCAGCCCGAGCTGCAGCAGCATCAGGACGTTCATCGGCGGCCGCCGCGCGGCGGGCCGAAGCGCGGGCCGCCCATGCCCGGCGGCGGCTCGAGGTTGTTGTTGTTGCTGCCGCCCGCCGACTGGTCGAGCCCGGTGACGACGAGGTCGCCCTCGTGCAGGTCGTCGCCCTTCACCTCGGTGAACGAGCCGTCGGTGATGCCGGTCATGAGCTTCACCTCGGTCGGTTTGCCGGCCTTCATCACGTAGACGCGCCCGGGCTTGTAGGCGGGCTCCCCGCCCTCGGGCGTGGCCGCGCTGAAGTGCCGGCCACCGGTGAG
>CAZIXL010000909.1:0-1562 GCA_964542885.1 uncultured bacterium | reverse complement strand
GGCGCCCGCCACCGGAACTCCGCGGTGCCGTCGCCCGGATCCACGAACGAGGCGCCCGAGGGAAGCGTATCGACGACGAATCGCACCGGATTCCCGCCCGCGCAGTGCGCCACGGTCGTGAACGTCGCCGAGTCGCCACCGAACGCGAACACGTCCCCGGGGTGCTCCTGCCAGAGCGTCGTGTCGGCCGCGAGGCGGATCTCGCCCGAGATCCCCGGCTGTCCCGCCGTGCAGCGTCCCCCCCAGACGATCCACACCTCGCGCGCGAACCCGTCGGGCTTCCACGCGAGCCGACGCACCTGGAAGTCGGCGATGGGGATGCACGCCTTGATCCCGTAGCCGATCGTGATCCGCGCCTCGTTACCGGTCGTGTTCCCGCCGGGCGCGTGGTAGACGCCGCTGCCGAGCGCGTGGTGCCCCTGCCCGAAGAACCGGAAGTCCCACGTCTTCGCGGGCGAGTACACCGTGCAGCCCATGCCGCCCGGGGTGATGCCGAACCCGGTGGTCGAGTTGGACGGGTCGTACGAGAACGTCGCGCCGCCGGTCATGAACTCGCCCGGCTCACCGCGAATGACGACGAAGCCCTGTGCGGACGCGAGCGGCGCGGAAGCGGCGACGAGGACGGGCGCGAGCAGCCACGACGCGAACGAGGTGGCGAAGCGCCGGTGGCCCGGCGCCGGACGGCGGCCAGTGGATTCCATCCCCCCTCCCTGGGTGGTCGGCCGGGACCGGACGGGCGCGTCGGGGGCCGGTTCCGATGGATGCGGGGAAGCTAGGCCCGCGCCAGCGGACGGTCAACGACTCGCGGGAGGGTGCGAGCGACGTTCACGCCCGGCCGAGACGCCGCGGGCTGCCTCACGGCGGCTCGGTCCGGGCGCGTGGCGGCCGCCCCGCCTGCGCCGGGCGGGGCGCAGGCCGGCCCGTCACTCGAAGCGGCGCTTGAGCCGTCCCCAGCTCGTCGGTTGCGTGGGTGTGCCCGAGCAGCTGTTGGGCGCCCCGGGCGTCGGCGCGCAGCCGGTGCCCTGCGGGAGCAGCGAGCCCGTGTAGGGATTGAGCCCGTCGAAGAGCACCCATGTCCCCGTCACGGGATCGCGTCCCGAGGCGCGGTCGGCCGCGGCCTCGTGGCTCTTGAACGCGTACGCGTCCACGAGCGTCGTGTCGGCGCCGCTCACGCGCCAGAGCAGGACGGCGTCGCCGCTGTTGCCGAGCGAGAGCCCGAAGGCCGGCTGGCCGTTGGCCTTCTCCCAGTCGTAGCTCGCCTTGCCGGTCACGAGCAGCACCGCGCCGGGCGCGAGCGTTCCCGAGAGGGCGAAGCGTGGGAGCGTGTCGCCGTCGGTGACGAAGTAGCCCGTGAGCACCGCGTCGGTGGCACCGGCGTTGGCGATCTCGATCCACTCGTCGTCGCGCGAGGAGAACGCGCCGCTGCCGTCCCAGTCGCGCGTGGGGCCGGCGAGGATCTCGTTCAGGCGGACGTCCTGCGCCTGCGCGAGCGGCGCCCCGCAGAAGGCGGTGACGAGCGCGAACACCAGGGCGAGGGCGGGTCGAAGCACGTGCATGGGTGG
>CAZIXL010000908.1:0-1564 GCA_964542885.1 uncultured bacterium | reverse complement strand
TCGGCGGTTCCTGCGCGCTGGGAGCCGACGGCCGTCCGTGAGCGCCGGGGGCGCTCACCGCCGCTGCGCCTGGACCATCATCGCGAGGCCGATGCCGCCGAACAGCGCGTCGCCCATCCACGCCGCCACGTAGGGCGGCAGCGCGCCGTAGTGCCCGAGCGCCTGTCCCGCGCGCATCACGCCGTAGTAGACGAACGCGATCGCGACGGACAGGCCGAAGCCCAGGGCCGCGCTCTGCATGCGCAGGCGCGTCGCGAGCGCGCCGCCGATCAGCACGACCACCAGGCAGACGAGCGGGAACGCCAGCTTGAGGTGCAGATCCACGAGGTAGTTCGACACGCGCGCCCCGCTCGCGCGCAGGCGCGTCACGTACTCCTGCAGCTCGAGGAAGTTCATCTCGTCGGGACGGGCCTCGACCTTCGCGAAGTCCTCCGGGCGCTCGGCCAGGCCGTTCACCGCGAGGCGCTGGAACGGCACGGCCTTCTCCTTGCCGTTCTCGAACGTGCGCGTGAAGCCGGACACGAAGACCCAGCGCTTGCCGTCCCAGCTGGCCTCGGCCGCGTCGATGCGCCGCACGAGCTCGCCGCCCCTGAACTCCTGCACCGCCACCTCGTGCATGCGCCGCTCGGGCACCACGTAGAGTCGCGCGAACCAGATGCGCCCGCCCTCGCCCAGGTAGGTCAGGTTCGTGCGCTCCAGCGAGCGCGAGTCGGCGATGCGCTGGATCTGGTGCTGGAAGATCTCGTCGCGCGCGCGCGTCGCCGCCGGCACGACCAGCTCGCCGAACAGCAGCGAGAGGAGGACGCAGGCCATCGCGACGCCGAACACGGGGTACAGGATGCGCACGAGCGAGAGTCCCGCGGCGCGCATGGCGGTGAGCTCGCCGAACTTGTTGAGCTGCCCCAGTGCGAGGAACGTCGCCAGCAGCAGGGCGACCGGCAGCACCTTCACGACGATGTCGGGCGCGAGGTTCAGGTAGTAGCCCAGCACGAGCGAGAACGACGCGCGGTGGTCCAGGAACACGTCGATCTTCTCGATCACGTCGACGACGACGAAGATCACGATGAAGCCCAGCAGGCCGAGCAGCAGGTAGCCCGTGAACTCCCGCAGCAGGTAACGGTCCAGGATCCTCACGCGGCCGCCTCCGGGGTGACGGCCGGCGCGCCGCGCGGGCGGCGCCGGCGCCGGCGATGCCACGGCAGCCGGATGTCGCAGGCGCGCGCCGTGAGGTCCAGGCCGAGCAGGCCCAGCACGATGTTCGCGAGCCAGATCGCGAGCCAGGGCGGCAGCCACAGGCGGTTCGCCAGGTCCTCGCCGCCGATCAGGCACACGTAGTAGAAGAGGAAGAAGCCGATCGAGACGAACGCGACCGCCGGGCCGCCGCGCCGCACGCGCATGCCGAGCGGCGCGCCGATCAGCACGAACACGAGGCACGCGGCCGGCAGCGCGAACTTCTTGTGCACCTCGACCGACAGCGCCGCCATGCGCTTGCGCAGGCCGTCGCGCTCCATCTTCCAGAGGTCGGCATCCATGCGCAGTTCGGGGTGCTGCTCGAGGACCGGCG
>CAZIXL010000907.1:0-1570 GCA_964542885.1 uncultured bacterium | reverse complement strand
TTCGCGACGAACGGGTCGCGTCCGGCGAGCGCGAACCACAGCAGCAGCCCGAGTCCGTACTGGTCGCTCGCCGCATTCGCGGGCTCGCCGCGGAACGATTCCGGCGCCATGTACATCGGCGTGCCCGAGGTGACGAAGGCGGCCGCGTCGCTGCGGTCGGGGGAGACGCCGAGGCCGAAGTCCGCGAGCACCCAGCGTCCGGCCGCATCGCGCAGCACGTTCGCGGGCTTCACGTCGCGGTGCACGACGCCCGCGCGGTGCGCGGCGGCGAGCGCCGAGGCGAGCTCCGCGCCGAGCGTCGCCACCTCGGCCGCCGGCAGCGGGCCGTCGTGGCGCACGAGATCGCCGAGCGAGCGGCCGCGCACGAACTCCCTCCACCGGCCGACGCGGTCGCCGTGGCGCGCGACGCCGTGCACGACGACGACGTGCGGGTGCGACACGCGCGCCGCGGCGCGCGCCTCGGCGAGCAGCGCGTCGGCGGCGAGTGCGGCGCCGGCGCCGTTCGCGCGCACGAGCTTCAGCGCCACGTCGCGCCGCACGACGGGATCCCACGCGCGCCACACTTCCGCGCGCGCGCCGCCCGACAGGCGCTCGAGCAGTTGCAGGCCGCCCCATTCGCCGCGCGCCGGTTCGGCGAGCGCGCCCGCGCCGCGCTGGAGCGCGCGATTGAAGTCGGCGATGCGGGAGAGGTCGCGCAGCGATTCGAACTGCTGCGAGTCGCTCGGGGTGAGCGTCGAGAATTCGCGCTCCCAGTCGGCCGGCGTGTCGTCGGCGACCGAGGCGATGAGTCGTTCGATGGCGTCGCGATCGTCGTTCACGGTTCGGTCCTCGGCGCGGTCGCCGGCCCCATCTGGGCCGCGAGCCGCGAGAGCGCCCGGCGCACCGCCATGCGGGCCGCGTCGCTGCTCGGCCGGCCGGTCATCTTCGCGATGTCCTCGTAGGCGAAGTCGAGTTCGATGCGCAGGTGCACGAGCTCCCTCTCGTCTTCGGTGAGCGTTTCCAGGGCCCGCTCGTAGCGCGTCAGCACGTCGGCGCTGATCGCCTGTTCGAGCGGCGACGGTCCGGGGTCGTGAAGGTCTTCCGGCACGTCGTCGGGTCCGGGGCGGCGAGCCGCCCATCGGACCTCGTCATGGATACGGTTGAGGATGGCCCGCCGAACATAGGCTTGAAACACGCCCGGGCCCCGCAGCTCGATCCGGTCCAGCCCCTGGAGCGTGCGCAGGAACACCTCCTGGACCACGTCCGAGGTGTCGAGCAGCGAGCGGGCGAAGCGCGGAAGCCGGCCGCTGGCCCAGCGCTGGAGGCGCGGAAGGTAGCGCGAGAACAGCAGATCGCGGGCTTCCACGCTGCCGTCCTTGGCGAGCTTCAGCAGCTCGAGCGTTTCTTGCGGCGATGCGCCGCCGCCGTCGGTCGCGCAATTCAAGGGGGTGGGCTCCTCAGTGTCGGGTTGAGGTGGCCGCAGCATACCCCGACCGCCGCCGATCCCGACACGCTCGGGCTGCCGGTCTCCGTCAGAACCTGCCAGCGATCTGCCAGCTTGGCGGTTCGCTTGGGGCTGGAAGTGGGGACG
>CAZIXL010000906.1:0-1573 GCA_964542885.1 uncultured bacterium | reverse complement strand
GCCGGCCCACCGCGAGCCACAGGAACATGCCCGGCGTGAACGGCGCGCCCGCGAGCGAGAGCAGCGAGAACGCGCCCAGCGCCGCGCTCCACGGGTGGCGGCGGAACAGCACGACCGGCGGATCGTCCGCGCGCGCCTCGACCGCGAGGAAACGCGCGAGCGCATTCGCGCCCGTTAGCGCGAGCGCCAGGTGCGTGGCCCACGCCGCGAGCGCGCCTGGCACCTCGGCGAACGGCGCAAGCCCCGGGTCGGCCGCGAACGCCGCCAGCACGAGCGCGCCCTGCAGGCTCGCGAGCGTGCCCACGCGCCGCTCGGCCCGCCGCTGCGTCGCGAGCGTCGCCGCGCCGCCCACCAGCGCGATCCCGGCCGCGAGCGTGAGCAGCCCGCCCGCGAACGACTCGCCCGCGCCGAACTCGCCGATGCCGGCGAGCCGCCGCGCGAGCCACGCCGCGCCCGCCGCCTGCGGCGCCACGACCACGAGCGGCGCCAGGTGCGCGCGCGTCCCGTGCAGCACGTCGGCGAGCCAGAAGTGGAACGGCGCGCCGCCGAGCAGCGCCGCGCCCGCCAGCAGCGCCAGCGCGAGCGCGCCCGCCCACAGCCCGTAGGGGTCGAGCTGCAGCGCGAGGACGCTCCATTGCTCCGCCGGCACCGCCGTGCCCGAGGCGATCGCGAGCAGCGCGTCGCCCGCCCACGACAGTGCGAGCGCGGCGCCGAACACCCACGCCAGCTTGAGCGCGCATTCGGACTGCGCCAGGTCCTCGCGGTCACGCGCGAGCAGCGCCACGGCCAGTGCCGCGACGAGCGCGCCGCGCGCCGGGCCCACCGCCATCGGCGCCGCCGTGACGAGCGCGAGCGGCAGCAGCGCGATCCACACCAGCGCCGCGCCCGGCAGGCCCTCGCCCTCGCGGCGCAGGTCGAGCTGGCGCAGCAGCAACGCGGCGCCGAGCAGCACGGCGAGCGGCACGGCCGGCGGGATCGCGGTGGTCATCGCGCGCTCACCGGAAGAGCGGCAGCAGCAGCGCGAGCACGCTCACGCCGGCCAGGAAGAGGAGGTATTCCTGCGCGTCGCCCGTGTGCAGGTCGCGCGCCGGCGCGCCCAGCGCACGCAGCGCCGCACCGACGCCCGCGCCGAGGCGCGCCTCGAGCCAGGTGACCGAGCGGAACACCGACTGCGCGAACTCGCGCGCGCCCGCTCCCGCCGCGGCCGGCCCGCGCAACACCGCCGGCAGGTCGGCCGGGCGGGCCGGGCGCGGGATCGCCGCGAGCAGCGGCGGGAGCAGCGCCACGACCGTCGCCGGGAAGGCGGCCTCGAAGCCCGACCACCACGCGAGCAGCAGCGCCGCCGGCCCGAGCATGAGCGTGACGATCGCGCCGACGAGGCCCGCGAGCCGGCCGGCGTCGAAGCGCGGCTCCGCGCGGCGCTCGGGCACCTCGACCACGCGTCGCAGCGAGAGCGCCGAGGCGAGCGTGACCGGGGCGGCGAGCAGCAGGAACTCGACCGGGCGGAAGTGGCCGCCCGCGAAGCCCACGCAGACGAGCAGCACCACCACGCCGATGAAGACGCCCACGTTTT
>CAZIXL010000905.1:0-1578 GCA_964542885.1 uncultured bacterium | reverse complement strand
TGGCGGGACTCCCGCCACGGTGAGTCGGTGCCACGCGCGGGCGCCGCCCGGCTCCAGGTAGTAGACCGTGTCGTACAGGCGGTCGCCGTTCCTGCCGCCGAAGGCCAGGAGCCGCCCGGTCGCGGCGTCCCACACCAGCGAGTGTCCCTGCCGGCGAGGCGTCTCCGCGAGCGTGCTCCAGATCGGCAGGTCGGCGGTCGAGTCCAGTGCGCGTTCGCTCGCCGCGGGCCCGGCGCCGGCGCGTGCGGCCTGCAGGCGGTCGCGGAAGAATTCCCGCTGCCAGGCTTGCAGGTGCGAGTCGGTGGCTGCTCGCTCGAGGCGCGCGCTGCGGTCGATCTCGATCGCACGGGGCGCCTGTGCGGACGTGGGAGCGGCGAAGGACAGAAAGGCCAGCACGAGGCCGGCGAGGGCGGAGGCGACACGTGGGGCGCGTGGCATGGTCGGCTCCCCTTTTGGAGAGGGCCGTGGTCGGAGTCGGGGGGTGAACGGGCTGGAGGCTAGCACGCCCGGGAGTCCGCGTGAGCGGGGCGAGTGGAGCGCCGGAGTGGCGTTGACAAGCCCCGCCCCCGGACGCCACCATCCGGCCCCAGTTCGGTCGGGACGCGCCGGGGAGCGCGGGGGTTCGTGACGGCAAGGAGGTCGGTACGGCACCGTTCTGGATCGCGCTCGTCGTGGGGCTCGCCGTCCAGTTCTACAAGGGCATGGCCCAGTTCTTCACGACCGGGCGCTGGAACCTGCGCCGCTTCGTCGAGACGGGGGGCATGCCCAGTTCGCATTCGGCCGCCGTGGCCGCGCTCAGCACGGCCGTGGGACTGCAGGAGGGGTTCACGACCGCGATCTTCGGCGTTACCCTCTATTTCAGCCTCATCGTCATGTACGACGCCGCCGGCCTGCGAAGGGCCGCCGGCCGCCAGGCCACGGTGCTGAATCGCCTGATCGAGCGGCACTTCCAGCACCCCGAAGACGACACGCACAAGCTCATGGAGCTGCTCGGGCACACGCCGTTCGAGGTCTTCGTCGGAGCCACCCTGGGCGCGTTGAGCGCCCTCCTCTGGAGCCGGATCCACCCGCTATGAGTCTTCTCGAAAACCTCCGGTCGCCCGCGGACCTGCGCGAGCTCACGCCGCAGCAGCTCACCCAGCTCGCGTCCGAGATCCGCCACGTCATCATCCAGACCGTCGCGCGCAACGCCGGCCACCTCGCGCCCAACCTCGGCGTCGTCGAGCTGACGCTGGCGCTGCACCGCGTGTTCGATTCGCCGCGCGACCGGATCGTGTGGGACGTGGGCCACCAGTCGTACCCGCACAAGCTCGTCACGGGGCGCTTCGAGCAGTTCCACACGCTCCGCCAGAAGGACGGCATCGCCGGCTACCCGCGCCGCGCCGAGAGCGCGCACGACCCGTTCGGCACCAGCCACGGCAGCACGTCGATCTCGGCGGCGCTCGGGTTCGCCGCGGCGCGCGACCTGAAGGGCGAGAAGCACCACGTCATCGCGATCATCGGCGACGGCGCGCTCACCGGCGGCATGGCGTTCGAGGGGCTCAACAATGCCGGCGAGCTCGGCAAGCGGCTCATCGT
>CAZIXL010000904.1:0-1579 GCA_964542885.1 uncultured bacterium | reverse complement strand
CCGGGTAGGTCACGTGGGTCATGCGCACGGAGGTCTCGTAGGGATAGGCGGCTGAGCACGCCTGTCCGCTCCACGCGAGGAACAGTCCGCCGGAGCCGTCGACGAGCGCAGCGCGCTGGATCCCGTACCCGCCGCTGACGGCGTGCGGCAGCCCGTCGTCGACGACCACGCCCGTATCGGGTGCCGCGGGGTCTGGCGAGAGATCCGGTGCGTACCAGCGCACACGCATGAGCACCGACGGGTTCGCATCCCCGGTCGGTTCGCTGCTCACGAAGGCCAGGCCCCCGTCGGGTCCACGAACGGCGACGAGGGTCACGGGGCCCTTCGAGCCACCCGATTCCATCGGCACGTAGGGTGCGCCGGCGGCCAGCAGCGGCACGCCCGTGTCGTCGAGCGAGCCGGCGAACGTCCCGTCGGCGCGCACGTGCGTGCCGCGGGGACGCTGCGAACGCTCCCAGAGCACGTACACACCCCCCTCGCCGTCCGCCACCATCGTGACGTTGTGAATGGAATCCGAGGCGACCGCCTGCAGGCCGTCCGCCGGCCACGCCGGGTCCCTCGTCCCGTCGAGGCCGAAACGCTGCAGCAGCACGCGCTGGTCCTGGGTGGATCCCTCGGCGTACTCCGGCCAGATGGCGATCATGTGATCGGGTCCCGAGGGCACCAGTGACTGCAAGGGGAACTCGTACCCGGGAATCCCCTGGCTCGATTCGACGTTGCTGGGGCCGAGGCGCAGACCACCCGCGGCCCATCCCGCGTGAAGTGCCCCGTTCGCGTCCAGGCGCGCCGCCCACTCCTGGGAGAGGCTCTGCCCCACGAACACGACCCCGCCCGCGCCATCCGGGAGAATCGCCGGGTAGCTGTTCGGGACTTCCGGCAGGACCTGGATGGGCCAGCCGGCGGCGGTCTTCCCGACGCGCGTGACCCGGCGGACGCGATTCGACCCGCCCGACGACAGGTAGATATCGCTGCTCCCCGCCACGGTTGCGGCGTCCGCCCAGAGGGTCAGGCTGTAGCCGGTGGTCGTTTCGAGGGTGCCGTCGGGCAGCGCGTGGTACCCGCTCGGACTCGCGCCGAACGAGGGCCACACGAGCCAGAACCCGCTCGAGTCGTCCGGAGCGAAGCCGACGAGCTTGGTCAAGCACTGGGTAGTGCCCAGCGGGAGGCCGCTCGCGCTCCAGCCCGGCGCGAGCGTGCCGTCTCGTTCCACCCGAGAGATCTTCCACCCGCAGCCGCTGCCGCCCTTGCCCTGGGCGACCACCATCAGGTCCCCGGAAGGCATTTCGACGATCCGGACGTAGCCGATGCCGCTCGACGACTGCAGCGCGCAGAGCACGTCCTGCCCTTCCACGGGCCAGTCCGCGAGCGCGGGAACGGTGCAGCACATCAGCAAGGCCGCCGCGAGCGCGGCCGATCGGGCGAGCATGGGGTCCTCCCCGCAGGTCGATCAGGTCTTCCGGGCCGACAGCCCGGAGTACGAACCGCAATGGTGATCCGGGCCGCTCGGGGGGGCGGGTCCTCCGGACCGCGGAATGATACGCCGCGTCGCCGCGCGAAATCAGCAGCCTTCCCTGAATTC
>CAZIXL010000903.1:0-1582 GCA_964542885.1 uncultured bacterium | reverse complement strand
TGGACGTCGAGGTCTCGCGCGACGGGGGCGCGAACTGGGAGGCGATCGCGACCGACGTCGGCGGAACGAGCTACACGTGGAAGGTCGAGCTGCCGGGCTCGAACCAGGCGCGCGTGCGCGTGTCCGCGCACGGCCAGCCCCACCTGCGCGACGCGAGCAATGCCAGCTTCACGATCTGCAACCCGGCCGAATCGACGCTGGTGAACACCTCCTCGAGCACTGCCCCGATCGACATCGCCGCGCCGGACGTGAACGGGGACGGCGTGAAGGACTACCTCCGGCTGACGCCGACGGGGTTCACGCTCGCGCCGGGCCTGGGCGCACCGGGCACGGGCAACGGCCTCTTCGGACCCGATTCGGCCTACACGACGACCGACTCCTCGCGCTGCGTCGCCATCGGGGACTTCGACGAGGACGGCCTCGAGGACGTGATCGTGGGCATGCGCCAGGGTTTCCAGCTCTTCACGGCCCAGCGCGGGCCCTCCGGAGGCACCGGCCGGCTCGTCTCGCGCCAGAACGCCGCGGGCATCGGCTACGCCGTCTCGGGGATCGTGCTGCTCGACGCGAACGAGGACGGGCATCTCGACGCGGTGCTCATGCGATCGGCGAACAACCTCGCGACGCGCTGGCTCGGGGTGGGGAACGGCACGCTCAACGTGGCCACGACCGTGTCGTTCGCGGTCACGTCGCCCGGGCGCGCGATCGCCGGCGAGTTCAGCGAGGACGGCATCCTCGACCTGGCGATCGCCAGCACGAGCACCTCGGCCGCCACGGCGGGCATCTACGTGTGCCAGGGACTCGGCTCGGGGGGCGCCGGCAACGGCAGCTTCGGCGCGGCCGTGCGCCTCGCCACCACGTCGCAGGTGCGCGACCTGGCCTGCGGCGACTACGACGAGGACGGCATCCTCGACCTGGCCGCGGTCACCGCGAACGGCCTGGAGACGTTCGAAGGACAGGGAAGCGGCGGGACCGGCAACGGGGCTTTCGCGGCCTCCGTCACGCAGTCCGCCTTCGCGACCGGGGCGTGCCTCGCGCAGCTCGACTGGAACGGCGACGGGCGCATGGACCTGCTCGTCGGGCGCGGCAGCTCGCTGTTCGATCCCGGGATCCTGCGGATCCACCACGGGCTCGGTTCCGGCACCACGGGGAACGGGCGTTTCGCGCGCGCCGACCAGCTGCTCACGCTGATTCCGCCGCAGCGCATCCTCGTGGGCGACTTCAAGGCCGACGGCGCGCCGGACCTGCTGGTGGACTTCAGCTCGAACGCGCAGTCGCTCGTCGCGACCGGCGGCTGCCACGTGGCCGTCGAGAGCGTGGGGCTGGTCTCGCCGGGTGGCGGCCAGTTCGCGCGTATCGGCAGCGAGCAGGCCGTCACCTGGACCCGTTCGGCCACCGTCCAATCGGTGGACCTCGACCTGTCGCTGGACGGCGGCGCGACGTGGAAGGCCGTCGCGACCAACCTCCCCGGCACGTCGTTCGCGTGGACGGTGCCCGGACCCGCCTCGAACCACGCACGCATGCGCGTGCGCGACCACGTGCTGCCCGCGGTCGCGGACGCGGGCAGCGGCGAGTTCGTGGTGTC
>CAZIXL010000902.1:0-1583 GCA_964542885.1 uncultured bacterium | reverse complement strand
GTGTTGCCCGGGCCGCGGGCGATGCGGTTGAGCCGGAAGCCGGTGAGCCCCAGCTCGTCGCGTTCCGCCCCGTCGGCCATGTCGAAATTCGGCTCGCCGGCGGTGGGCAGGCCGTCGCCCTCGCCGGCGTCGAACGTGCCGGGCACGCCGTCCTCGCCCACGTCGTCCGCCAGTGTCCAGTCGAGGTCGTCGTCGCCCGTCCACGCCAGGCCCGCGATGTACGCCGGCCGCGACTCGAGCGGCCCGAAGCGCGCGATGAAGCGCGCCGTGTCGGTCGCCGCTTCGAACCACGCCCGCAGGAGGTCCTGGCCGGGCATGGGCGCGCCACGGCCATCGTCGTCGCGCTCGTCCACGAGACCGTCGAGGTCGTCGTCGATGCCGTTGGACGCATCACCCGGTGTCTGGACGAACTCCCACGCGGAGTAGCCCGTGCTCGCGCACTGGCTCGCCAGCGAGACGCCGTGCCCGAACAGGTCCCAGGCGTACGCCATGTTGTGCCGCGCCCCGCGTTCCCAGTACGCGTTGTCGTCGTCCGTTTCGTAGAGGCCGTCGCATGAGAGGGCATTGCCGCCCACGGCCGGATCGGAATAGACGCCGAACACGAGCCCGTCGTACGGCGTCGTGCCCTCGTTGGTGATGTCGTAGTACCAGTACGTCACGTCCCTCGCCGCTTCGCCGGCGAACTGCAACGCGCGAACGCCCCACCGCAGCGCGAGGCCGTGCCGGGTCGTGTCGTTCGCGTCGGGACGGAAGCCCCACGTGTCGTAGGCCTGATCGTCGAGAACGTAGTACGTCTCCTGCGTGGCGACGCGGCCGTCGGTGTAGAAGCCGTTCCAGCGACCCGGCCAGCCCGGATCCGACGGATCGGCCAGCTTGTCCGGCCAGAAGGGCGGCCACGTTCGCGGGTCGTCGCTCATCGCCGGCGAACGCGCGAGGTTGACGAGCGGGTCCTCCTGGAAATAGCCGGGGCGCGGCTCGAGCCGCTGCATGTGCCCGTCGGGCGAGAAGGCCTGCCGCTCGCGGTCGCCCGTCTCCATCGCCCAGAGCGTGTCCCCGGGTGAGCGGACGATGCGGGCGATGAGGAATGGCGTGCTGCCGTCGGAGTTGTTGATGCCCGAACCCTTCGGCGCCTCGAGCGAGTGAAAGACCGAGAGGTCCACGTGCAGCGGATCGTCGGGGTAGTCCCCGATCTTTCCGTAATTGCGGAAGAGGGTGCGCAGGTTGCCGGCGTTCAACTCGCCCGTGCGTTCGGCGGCGACACTGCTCCGCGCCTCTGGAATCACCGGAGGTGTCGCGGGCGCCCCGGGGGCGGGCGCAGGCCCGAGCGACAGGCTCGTGAGGGTCAGGACGGCCAGCGCGGCGGCCGGGATGCGGACGGTCATGGCAACCTCCCCGTGCGTGGGGCCGCCGGCCGCTCGAGCGGCGGCGGACGACTCGCACGGCAGTGTCCCACGCGGCCCGCATCTTCCCCAGTTCCCTCTCGCCGGAATCCGCCGGGCGGAGAGCGCGCAGGCGCGCCGGGAAACCTCCCCCGGCGACCCCGCTTCCCTCCGCGGCCCGGGACGCGTAACGTCCGGCCGCCA
>CAZIXL010000901.1:0-1587 GCA_964542885.1 uncultured bacterium | reverse complement strand
CGCGGCTGCCTGCCGAGCCGGGGGGCCCTCGGGGGACACGGCCGGCCCCCGGCCGGGAGGCAACCGCATTCCGAACGCGTCGCGCGGGGTCTTCATCAGAACGCCGTCACCAGGCGCAGGTGGATCTTGCCGTCGAGGAAGCCGTGGCCCGGCTCGACGCCGTAGTCCAGGTCCACGAGCCCGCCCGCCGCCGGCAGCCGCATGCCGAAGCCCACGCCGTCCGCCCGTTCGCGCGCGTCGCGCGTGCCGCCCTCGGGCAGCGCGCGGCGCGTCTGCATCTCGGCGTGGTCCCAGAACAGCACCAGCCGTTCGCCCGCCGCACCCAGGAAGTAGCGCCACTCCGCGCGCGCGAGCGCGTAGCGGTCGACGCGGAACGCCTCCTCGTCGTGCCCGCGCAGCGTCGTCGCGCCGCCGAGCGGCCAGCGTTCCCAGTCCGCCAGCACGCCGTCCGAGGCGAAGCGGCCCGCGCCGCGCAGCTCGACCGCCAGCCCCTGCGGGCCGTGCAGCCGCCGGTTCCAGTCCACGAGCAGCTCCGCCGCGCTCGTGCGTGCGTCCAGCGTGCCGTCGGGCCCGCGCAGCGCCTCGTGCTTGCGCGTCTGCGTCGCCGACAGGCGCGTGAGCGTGCCGCGACGCGGCGCCAGCGCGTCGTCGCGCCCGTCGCGCTCGATCGCGAACGTCACGCTCGAGAGGTCCGCCTCCCGCAGGGATCCCGTCGTCTGCACCACCTGCTCCTTCTCGAATCCGCCCTCGATCGTCTCGCGCGGGCCCAGCGCCGTGCGCGCCTTCGCGCCCCAGCGGAACCGCGTGTAGATCGTGTCCTGCACCTGCTGCTGCAGCGCCAGCTCGATGCGCAGCGGCGTCCCGAACGCGAGCGGCTCCGCGTAGCGCGCCCCGAAGTCCGTGAGCCCCCTGCCCCGCGACTGCCACGACAGCGACACCGCGCGGGCCGTACCCATCACGTTGCCCAGGTCCAGCTTCGCCAGGCCCACCGCCGTGCCGCCGCCCTGCACGCCGACCGCGCCCTCGAACGTGTTGTAGCGCGGCTCCTCGACCTGCCAGCGCAGCACGCCGCGGCGCCAGTCGCCGGTGCCCGCGAGCCCAAGGTACTCGACGCGCCGGAACACGCCCAGTTGCAGCAGGCGCTGCTCGGCCGCGCGCACCGCGGCCGGGTCGTAGGGCCGCCCGCCCAGGCGCCCCATCGCGCGCTCGACCACGTCGGGCCGCGTCGAGTGCAGGCCCTCGATGCGCGACTCGGCGATCGTGACGAGCGGCCCGCGCTCGCCGGAGAGCCGCACGTCCACGCGCCCCGAGTCCGCCGTCCAGCCGCTCACGCCCAGGCGCGCCCACGCGTGCCCCGCGTCGTTCGCCTCGGCGACCGCCTGCCGGATCGCGGCCGCGAGCGCCGCCGGATCGGCGGGCACCCCGGGCCGCCACGCGAGCGCCGCCGCGTAAGCGGCCGAGTCGGCGGCCGGCACCTCGAGCGCGGCCGTGCCCCACACGTAGCGCACGCCCGGCTCGACGCGCACGCGCAGCGTGTCGCGCGCCGCGTTCCAGTCCGCGTGGACGCGCGCCTCGAGCCAGCCGCCC
>CAZIXL010000900.1:0-1593 GCA_964542885.1 uncultured bacterium | reverse complement strand
TACCACTTCACGACGCCGGCCGGCACGACCGGCCGCGCCGACGCGCTGTTCGACACGCTGCAGGCGCACTTCGCCGCACTCGGCGGCTGGCCGCAGTTCTCGCGCCGGGTCGCGATCGCGAACGGCAGCGGCGACCGCGACGACCAGGGCTTCGCGCCCGGCGCGCAGGTGATCCAGTACGCCTACAGCGACCTGCTCGTCGCGCTCCGCGGGCACGTTTGGGCGGTGCCGAACGGCACAGGCACGAAGATCTTCGACGGCAGCCTGCGCATCCTGTTCTCGACCACGAGTCAGGCGGTCACGGTGTCGGGCACGCTGCCGTGGGACGGCGCGCCGGGCGGCTCGCGCGCCTCGTTCACGCAACTCGACACGACGGCCGCGCCGTACGGCGACATCGTCGCGCTCCATCCGTCGCACGCGTTCATCCCGACCGTGAGCGCGCTCGCGCTCGCGACGAGCGATCCGTTCTTCGACGTGGCGGGCGCGCCGAACCTCGCGGCGCTCACGCCGTTCGACGCGGTGTACTTCCCGCTCGCGAACGAGGAGCACGTGCAGCTCACGCCCGCGAATGCGGCGTGGGTGCGGAACGAGATCGAGCAGGGCGTGGTCGGCGTGGCGGACGGCGCGCCCGCGCCCGCGTCGCTGCGGCTCTCGGCCGTCGTTCCGAATCCGTTCCGCGCCTCGGCTCGGCTCGCGTTCACGCTGCCGCGCGCGGGCGCGGCGCGGCTTTCGATCTACGACCTCGCCGGGCGCGAGGTGCGGCGCCTCGCGGACGGCCGCGTCGATGCCGGCGCGCACGAGGCGGGCTGGGACGGCCGCGACGCGCGCGGCGCGCGCGTCCCCGCGGGGCTCTACTTCGCGCGCCTCGACGACGGCGAGACGGTGACTTCGGCGAGGCTCGTCCGGCTCGACTGAGGCGCGCTGGCGCTTCGCCGGCGTACGAGCGCAACGCGCCGGATCTCGCGCGCGCTAGTTCGCGCGGAACGCGTCGAGGATCGCGCGCTCGGCCGCCGGCAGCGCGTGCGCCTGCTCCCAGGTCGAGAGCTTCGCGCGATAGACCCACGACGGCGCCGCATTCGACGTGCGCCGGGAATCGACCGGGGCCCACGCGGCCCTGGCGGCGGCGGTGCGTCCCGCCTTCGCTTCCACCGCGCCGCGCACGATCGCGGCGAGGTCGCACCACGGCCCCCACACGCTCGCGCGATCCGCCGCGGCACGCGCCGCGGCGAGGTCGCCCGCGGCGAGCGCGGCCCACGCGCGCAGCGCTTCGGCCGTCGGATTCTCCTCGTCGAGCAGCTTCGCTTCGTCGAGCTGGGCGCGCGCCTCGGCGACGCGCCCCGCGCGCAGCAGGTCGCGCGCGAACTCGCAGCGCAGCCCGGCGACGCCGGTGCGCTCGCGCACCGCCCGGTCGTAGAGCGTGAACGCCTCGTCGTCGCGGCCCGCGAGCGCGAGCGCCGCCGCGCGGCCCTGCATGCCCTCGGGGTTGTCCGACTGGTAGGCGAGCACCGAATCGAACGCCGCGAGCGCCGCGACGGCGTCGCCGTCCACCCACGCGAGACGGCCGAGTTCGAGATCCACGAGGTAGCGGTCCTC
>CAZIXL010000899.1:0-1594 GCA_964542885.1 uncultured bacterium | reverse complement strand
GCCGCCGAGGACATAGCCGAACGCGACCAGCACGACCGCGCACTGCTGGAAGAAGTCCGCGGGCACCCCGACCAGCGGGTGGGGCACGAAGAACCCGAGGACCATGATCGCGCCGATCACGGCCGTGACGAACAGCGGGATCTCGCGCTTCATCGCCCCCCCTATTGCGTCCGCATCCAGTCGGCCAGGCCGTGGATGCCCAGCGTCTCGAGCACGCACCCGACCACGACCACCACGGCGATCGCCAGCTTGAGCACGTCGCCGCCCTTGAGTCCGCCGACGAGGCGGGCCTCCCCGGACAGGTACGCGCTCGCGGCGAAGATCTCCTCGCCGATCAGCGTGTAGTCGCACGCCACGACGAAGAACGGCAGCTGGTGCACGTTCGCGGTCGCGGCCACCTGGATCGCGCCGGTCGAGAAGCCCGTCTCCGCGAGCAGCAGCGACTCGGCGAAGAACGAGCCCATGAAGAGGTGCGCCGCCGGCCGGTCGCGCAGCATGATGCCGGTGATCGCGGCCACGTAGGCGAACTGCTGCGGCGACACGAACGAGACGCTGTCGGGGTCGTACGTGTCGGGGCGGCCGGCGTTCGCGTGGCCGCTGCGGACCATCTCCTGCGCGATCGTGAACGGGATCGGGTAGGCCACGGGCACGCGGATCGGCGTCTCGTAGCGTGCGGTCAGGCGCGCGACGCTCTCGAGGATCACGAGGCCCGCCACCGTCTGCATCTCGTCGATGTCCTGGATGCCGGGCACGAACAGCACCGGCCGGCCCATCTCCGTCGCGCGCCCGATGGCCTCCTCGATCGCGTCGATGCCGGGCAGGCGGCGGACGAACGGCTTGCGGCCCGACTGCGCCATGTACATGAAGTACAGGACGAGCAGGAAGTACGCGGCCATGAACACGAACACGCTCACACGCGTCGAGTTGAACCAGGCCGCCCGGGCGATCGCGGGGCCGGCCGCGGCGCCGGCCAGCGTGCGACCGCCGGGCCCGACGGCCTCGAGCCGGTAGAAGTAGGTCGAGTCGGGGCGCACGCCGTTGTCCCGTCGCGTGCGCGTCCCCGCGCCGACCGAGTCCACCACCGCCCACGGGCCGCCGGGCGTCGCGGCGCGCAGGATCAGGTAGCCCGTGATCGCGTGCGAGCCGGCGGTGTCCTCGGGCGAGAGCTCCCACTGCAGGTCGATCGCGCGGCCGGCGTCGTTCGGCACGTCGGCGAAGACCAGTCCCGAGGGGGGCACCGGCGCGGCCGGCGGCGCGTCGGCCCGCACCGGTGGCGCGGACGCGCCCGCGGCGCCGAGCGCCAGCGCGAGCGCGAGGCCGGGAAGCACGTGACGTCGGGAGTCGCCAGGCTTCATCCACGGACCTCCAAGGGCGGATCCGCCTCCGGGACCGCGACCGTCCGGGACGGCCACGGGATTTCGCAAGCTAGCAATCGTGCTCCGGGCCCGTCAACGGTTCCGCCCGCGCCGCACGCGTCAGCCGGCGATCCGCTCGACGTTCGCGCGCGGCACGGTCGCGCGCTCCCCTCCCTCCACGAACTCCAGCTGCAGCACGCGCACGCGCGAGGCGGCCACGCGCTGCACGCCGGGCAGCG
>CAZIXL010000898.1:0-1596 GCA_964542885.1 uncultured bacterium | reverse complement strand
AGGTCGTGGCCTACGACCAGCTCGTCGAGCTGGGCAGCCACGCGAAGGCGCGCGAGAAGGGGGTCCTGCGGCTGGAAGGGCGCGACTACCGCGTCCAGGACGGCGATATCCTCGAAATCCGGCACAACGCGTAGGGCTGCGGTGTAGCACCGGGGGCGATGCGGTCCCCGAACGTGAAGGAGCGGGCGATGAACCGGTTGAGCGGGCGGATCGTGCAGGCGGCGCTCGTGGCGGCGGCGGTCGTGCTGGCCGCGGCCCCGGCGCGGGCCGGCATGCGCCTCGAGGCGTGGAAGGGCCACCTCTCCGTCGGCTACGCCAGGGTGTTCTCGGACTCGCTCGCGCCGGGCGGCTCGATCTCGGCGGGCGGCGGGCTCGAGTACCCGCTCGCCACCAACTGGCGGCTCGGCGCCGACGTCGCGTTCAACCTGCTCGGCTCGAGCGTGGTGAACCGTGGCAGCGTCACCGCCGGCCTCGACTACAGCATGTTCGACGCGGCCCTGCTCGCGACCTGGTTGCCCCCGAGGGGCCCGATCGCCCGTGTCTCGGTGGGCCCCGGCATCGCCAGCCCGCGCGCCGAGCTGGCCGTCGCCGGCGGCGGCGCGCTGTTCCGCGACCTCGCGGTGGGCGAGGTGAAGCCGTGCTTCGCCGCGCAGGCGACGATCATGTCGCGCCGCCGGAGCGTGGTCGGCATCGGCGCCGAGATCGGCACGCGCATCGTGCCCGTCGACCAGGGCACCTGGACGCTCCTCACCACGCGCCTCGCGATCCACTTCTAGCGCGCGGGTGCCGTCGCACGCGCCCCGGCGCGGGCGGCCGCCGCGCGCGAACGCACCCCGAACGCGCCCCCCGGAGCCGCATCGGGCGTTTTTGACCCGCCCCCCGCCCGCCCGTATGCTGCGTCCCGCTTTTCTCCTTCGGGGCGGGGCGGAAGTCCCCACCGGCGGTACAGCCCGCGAGCCCGCGGCCACCCGGCCGTGCGCAGACCCGGTGCGATTCCGGGGCCGACCGTCACAGTCGGGATGGAAGAAGGGGGGAACCACGGACCGCTTCGGGTCCCCGCGCGGCGGGGGGCCGGGGTCTCCGTATTCTCTCGATCCGCCGACCCCGCGGGAGCCACCGCGGGGTTTTTCGTTTCGGCCGGAGCGCCATGCCGTTCAACGAGTCGGACCGACACTTCATGCAGCGGGCCCTGCGCCTGGCCGCGCGCGGGCGGGGCCACACCGCGCCCAACCCGGTGGTCGGTGCGGTCGTCGTCCGGCGTGGCCGCGTGGTGGGCCAGGGGTGGCACCGCGTGCTGGGCGGCCCGCACGCCGAGGCCGAGGCGCTCGCGAAGGCGGGCCGCGGCGCCCGCGGCGGCACGCTCTACGTGACGCTCGAGCCCTGCGCGCACCACGGGCGCACGCCGCCCTGCACCGAGGCGATCCTCACCGCCGGGATCGCGCGCTGCGTCGTGGCGCTGCGCGATCCGCACGAGATCGTGAACGGCCGCGGGCTGCGCCGGTTGCGCGAGGGCGGCGTGCAGGTCGAGGTCGGCCTGTGCGCGGCCGAGGCGCGCGAGCTGCTCGGCGGCTACCGCCTCGCGCACCGCGAACGCCG
>CAZIXL010000897.1:0-1599 GCA_964542885.1 uncultured bacterium | reverse complement strand
CCATACTTGGAAAAGGAACTACTGCCATGGAACAGTATACAGGATTTTCAGCACATGCCAGCTTGGCTACGATTGGCGTCTGGATGCAAGAGCATAACCTCTGGCAGAAGATAGAAAAGCAGGTCACCATCAAACAAAAGACGATCCGCCATGCGCCGCATGAGAAATTGAAAGATGCCTTTATCAACATCTTGGCGGGCGGACACGGGATTGTGGAAGTTAACCAGCGCGTGCGCACAGATAAAGCCTTGCAAATGGCATTTGGGCGGAGTGCCTGCGCTGAGCAGTCGGTGATTAGCGAGACGCTGAACGCTTGTACGGAGATCAACGCCATGCAAATGGAAGAAGTTTCTCGAAGCCTCTATCAAGAGTTTGGGCAGGGGTATCGGCATAATTACGAAAGAGCCCATTTATTGTTGGATGTCGATCTCACAGGCTTAGTGGCTGGTCGGCAAGCCGAAGGCGCGAGCAAGGGGTATTTTTCTGGGGCGAAAAATGCGCGCGGCAGACAATTGGGCAGAGTGACGGCCAGTGGATACGATGAGATCGTCAGCGAGCAGTTGTATGATGGAAAAGTGCAGTTGGAAAAAAGCCTGATCGGATTGGTTACCATGACTGAAAATGTACTGGATTTGAATGAACAACGAAGAAAACGCACGATTTTACGCGTGGATGGCGGCGGCGGAACCGATGGAAACATTAACTGGGCGCTGGCGCGTGGTTACTTTTGGATGAGCAAAGTCAAGAATTGGCAAAGGACGAGCAAATTGGTGTCTCCGATTACAGACTGGCAGGCTGTGCCTGAATTGCCTAGCCATGAAGTGGCATGGGTGCCTGTGCCGCACGCCTATGAACAACCCATGCGGCAGTTGGCTGTTCGGTGGGCAAAGCCCAAAGGCGGTTGGCATTATTGCGTGTTGGTCTTCAACCTCACCAATGCTATGCTTTTTGATTTGGCAGAACGTAAGCGCACAACCGACACGCAACAAGAATTGCTATCCGCCATCCTGAAAGCCTACAACTTACGCGGTGGCGGCATAGAAACCTCCTTCAAAAACAGTAAGCAGGGTCTTGGATTGGGCAAGCGTAACAAGAAAAGCTTTCAAGCCCAACGGATGCTCGTCTTGCTCGCTCAGCTGGCTTACAACATCACCGTTTGGGTTCGTACTCAACTTGCCAAACACAAACCCGATCTGCAACACTACGGAATGGTACGCATGATCCGTGATGCTTTTTCGATCAGCGGACAACTACACTTCGACCTCAGTGGACGCCTCGTTAAAATTGTCCTGAATAAATCGCATTCGCTGGCCGATACATTTCACAAAACGTGGCTCACGCTCTTTGCCCATCACGACTTGTCTCTTATTTTGGGCGAAATTTAGGTCACAGGTCTTCATAAGTCTGTGTCTGTCAGGAAAAATTATCCACGCGTGGATTTTGTTGGACGAAGCCGCGGAAGAGACCTGTCAGGTTTTTAGCATCTCACTGATTTATAAGGATGGCAACTCCATTGAGTCCGCCGTCCAGTGATATGATCGCGACCGTGCCGCTTGTATCCCCTTTCTGAAAGTTTAGAAACGCCTGTGTCACATTTTC
>CAZIXL010000896.1:0-1603 GCA_964542885.1 uncultured bacterium | reverse complement strand
CAGACGCGCCGCGAAGGGGACGCCTCGCTCGCCACGCTGCGCGAGGCGCGCGCGGCCGACGGTTCGGCCGACGTGCTCATGGCGCTCACCGAGACGCTCATCCGGCTCGGGCGCACCGACGAGGCGATCGCGGCCGCCGAGTGGGCCGTGGCGCTCGCCCCGTACAGCGAGCCCGCGCACTACCTGCTGGGCAACGGCTACGTGCGCCGGAACTACACGCAGCTCTTCGCCGCGTTTCCGGCCGCGTTCGCGGACGCAGCCGGCAAGACCGCGCTCGCGCGCGTGGACGCCGCGCTCGCCGCCGGCCGCCGCGCCGAGGCGCGCCGCGCGTACGCGGCCGTGGTCGCGGCCCACCCCGGCTGGGCGGACGCACGCGTGCGGCTCGCCTCGCTCGACTTCGAGGACGGGCGTTTCGACGAGGCCCGCGACGGCTGCTTCGCCGCGCTCGCCGCCTGCCCCGAGTACGGGCGCGCGCACGCGATCCTGGCACGCACGCTCGAGGCGCAGCGCTTCGTGGTGGACGTGCACCGCCGGGACTACGAGGCGCGATTCGCCGCCGCACCCATGCCCGACGTGCCGGGCATCGAGACGTTCGTGCTCGACTGGAAGGCGCTCTCGCCGCGGCACCAGAAGCGCGTCGCGCTGTCGATCGCGCCGTGGAAGTCGTACCTGCCCGTGCTCATCGCCGGCGGCGCCACGTTCTACGTCAAACCGATGTACCAGCTGCTCTCGGAGACGCCGGACCAGGCGACACTGCGCGACCAGCGCATCAACTACGACTCGCGGCTGTGGGACGACGTGCGCGGCTGCGGCGGCTACCACACGGTGACCGGCGTCGAGGACGTGGAGCGCACGATCTTCGACCGCTACAACACGGTGCTGCACGAGCTCACGCACCAGGTGCACGGCGTGCTGCCGGCCGACGACGCACGCGCGATCCAGGAGCTGTACCGGCGCGCGAAGCAGCGCGACGACGCGACGAAGGACGGCTTCCTGTCGCGCTACGCGGGCGGCAGCGTGTGGGAGTACTTCGCCGAGGGCGCCAACGGGCTGTACTCGCCGATGCGCGACGCCTACGACCCGCGCGAGGTCGTGCGCGAACGGCTCGAGCGCACGGACCCCGACCTCGAGGCGCTGGTGAAGCGCTTCATGGCGCGCACCGACGTGAACGCCTGCTACCCGGTCGCGTACGCGGGCGGCGGCGACGACCGCGTGGAGCAGGGTGACGTGGCCGGCGCGGTGCCGCTCTACCGCAAGGCGCTCGCGTTCGAGCCGGCGAACGAGACCGCGCTGCTGTCGCTGGCCCGCGCGCTCACGCTGGGCGACCGCGCGGCCGAGGCCGAGTCGGTCGCGGCGCGGGCGGTGGCGGCGCATCCCGCCAGCGGACCGGCACGCACGACGCTCGCCGACGCGGCCTGGCACGCCGGCCGCGGGCTGGGCGCCGCCCGCGGCGCGCTGTTCGCGGCCCGCGCGTCGGTACGGCCGGAGGACCGCTACGAGGTCGACCTCGCGCTCGGCGACATGGCCTGGACCGCGGGCGACGCGGGAGCCGCGCTCGCCGCGTACGACTCGGTGCTCGCCTACCAGTCCGACACCCCCGCAG
>CAZIXL010000895.1:0-1607 GCA_964542885.1 uncultured bacterium | reverse complement strand
CGTGCTCCAGCGCCCACGCGGCCCCGCCCACCAGGTCGAGCGTGCCGCCCGCGGTCAGCTCCTTCGCCAGCACGGGTACGTCGGCGATCGCGATCTCCTCGAGCGCGCGCGCGGGGCTCGGCTTCATCATGAAGCCCGACGGGTTCATGGGGCCGATCACCAGGTCGGGCTCGATGCCCCACTCGCGCAGCGAGCGCAGCAGGTGCCCGACGTTGTGCGTCTCGAATCCGGCCTTCGCGCCGAAGCGCGCGCGCGCGAACGCGGTGACGTGCGCGAAGAACCGCCGGTTGCGGCCGGCGAGCGCCAGGTCGGCGATCGGCGCCGCCACGAGCACGCCCTCGAGGCGCGAGGCGCCGAGTGCGGCGGCCTCGAGCTCGAGGAGCAGCGGCACCATGGACGCGAAGTCGCCGCCCACGACGCCGAGCGCGTGCTGCATGCCGGTGATCCCCAGGCGCACGAGCGTGCCCGGGCTCGCGCCCTTGACGCGCTTGATCGCGGCGCCGACGAGCCCGGCCTCGGAGGAATCGCGGACGTAGGCCGGCACGTTGGGCAGGAGCGCCCACACGGGCACCGGCCGCCCGGCCGCCGAGAGCGCCGAGCGCACGAGCGGCGACGGCGCGGCGAGCACGCCGTCGGCGCCGGCGTCGAGCGCCGAGGTCAGCGCGTGCGCCAGCTCGGCCGGGCCCGCGAAGCGTTCCTGGATCGCGCGGGCCGTCGCGCGCGGGTGGCGCGACACGCCGAGCAGGGTTTCGAGCGAGAGCAGCCTGCGGGGCGCGCTCATCGGGCCACCTCCGTCTCCGCACCGTTCTTCTCGCAGGAGGCGTAGAGCGCCCCCATCATCCGTTGCACGTCGAGCGCCAGCTCGGTCGAGCCCGGCGGCGGCGCGCCGCCCGCGACCCAGGTCGCGAACGCGGCGTCCTCGAGCGTGTAGGCCTCGCCGTTCAGGTCGAAGCGCGCCGGCTGCGGCAGCTCGGAGTGCAGCACGCGCGTGCGGCCCGCGGGCCAGCCCGCGCGCGCCTCGCGCAGGTCCAGCTCGAGCGACTCGTTCGTGACCCTGAGCGTCCCGTTGGCGCCGTCCAGCTCGAACACGGTCTCGGACATCGGGTAGCCGGTCACGCTCCACGACGTCTCGAACGCCACCTCGGCACCGCCGGGAAACCGGAACGTGGCCTGCACCTCGTCCTCGACCGCGCCGTGGATCTTCTTCCACGTGGCCCGCACCGCCTCGGGCTGGCCGAGGCACCAGCGCAGCACGAACAGCAGGTGCGAGGCGATGTTGGCCACGACGCCGCCGCCCGACTTCGCGGGATCGGCGACCCAGCCCTTCTGCGGGCCGAACACCTGCGAGAGGAACATGCTCGAGCGGCCCGCGCGCACCTCGCCGAGCGCGCCCGAGGCGAGCGCGTGGCGGGCGGCGGCGAAGCTGGGCCAGAACGCGAGCGTGTAGCCGCAGGCGACCTTCGCGCCCGGCCGGCGCGCCAGCTCGGCGAGCCGCTCGGCGCTCTCGACCGACTGCGCCAGCGGCTTCTCGACGAACACCGCCGCGCCGGCCTCGACGCACGCCCGCGCCACGGGCTCGTGGGCGTGCGGCGGAGTGCACACCCACA
>CAZIXL010000894.1:0-1609 GCA_964542885.1 uncultured bacterium | reverse complement strand
GCCACCGCCGGCCAGGTGAGCGCCCAGCCGCCCGCGACGGGCTCGAGGCGCGCCTCGCCGCTCGGCGCCGCCTCGCCGCGCACGATCCGCTCGCCTGGAGCCGACTCGCCGCCGGGCGGGCGCATGACGAGCCATGCCGAAGCGGCGATCACGGCGACGATGGCGAAGCCCGCGGCGAAGCGCACCGCGGGCGGCGCGAACAGCCGCTGCAGCCAGCCCGCGGATTCGCGCGAGCGCGAGGCCGCGGCGGGCGCCGCGGTGAGCGTCTCGATGAGCGCGTCGAGCTTCGCATGCGCGCGGGCGGCGCCGGCCTCGGCCGGCAGCCGCTCGTCGGCGTGCTCGAACTCCTCGAGCGCCAGCAGGGACGCGCGGCAGCGCGGGCAGGCGTCGACGTGGGCGCGCTCGGGTGCGCCGGCCGGCAGCTCGCGCACGCGGGCCAGTTCCTCGATGGGGATGCACCGTGAATCCGTCACGACCCGTCCTCCCCGGCGGCGCCACGTTCCAGCGCCGCCCTCAGCTTGCGCCGCGCGGTCTGCAGCAGCGCGCGCGCGCCCGACTCCTCCTTCACGTCGAGCAGCCGCGTGATGTCGCGCACCGGCATCCCCTCGTACGCCTTGAGCCACAGCGCCGTCTGCTCGAGGGGGGTCAGCGATTCGCGCATCGCCGCGACCACCCGTTCCTCCCACTGGCGGTTCTCGAACGAGGCCTCGGGACCTTCCGCGGGCTCCTCGAGCAGGAACAGCGCCTCCTCCCCCGCCTGCCGCGGCCGCGCCCGCCGCAGCGCCGCCAGGCAGCGGTTGCGCACGATCGCGTAGATCCACGACGAGACGGCCGCGCGCGGCTCGAAGCGGGGCAGCGCGCGGTGCACGAGCACGAGGCACTCCTGCGCGAGGTCCTCGGCCTGCTCGCGATCGCCCACCATCCGCCAGCACCAGGCGTGCACGCGGGACCGCCACCGCAGCAGCAGTTCGCGTTCCGCCCGTCGCCCTTCCGGGGTGTCCGGCCGGGACTGGCAGATCCGGACGAGCTCGAGGTCGGTTCCGGGCTCGCTCATCTCTTGGAACGCCGGGATGCGGCGGTTGGCACAGCCGGGTGGGGCGGAATGCAGGCCGGGAACATGCCGCGATGCTACCGAAATCCGGTTCGCGCTCCCAACGTGAACAGCGGCCGCGATTTCGCGCCGTCAGGGCCGCGGCCGCGGCCGCACCCGCGTGTCCGGGTCCCCGGTCAGGACGAAGCCGGCCCACGCGGCCGGCGCCGACGTGGCCGGGACGTCGCGTGTCTCGAGTTGGGCCTGCCGCAACGCCGCCGCGGCGTCCCTGCCCTGTTCGAGCGCGAGGTAGAAGCGGCGCGTGAACGCGGCGGTCGCCTCGTCGTCGACGGGCCAGAGCGTCGAGAGCGCCGTCGGCACGCCGGCGGCGTGGAACGCGCGCGAGAGCCCCAGCACGCTCTCGTTGCTGAAACCCCGGTCGAGCGTCGAGCGGCACGAGGCGAGCACGGCCAGCTTCGCCTTCAGGGGCCGCGTCGCGATCTCGCGCGCGCTGAGCCAGGCGTCCTCGCCGTCGCCGCGGCCGAGCAGGAACGCGCTGCCCCACGCGTCGCGCGGGCT
>CAZIXL010000893.1:0-1611 GCA_964542885.1 uncultured bacterium | reverse complement strand
TTCAGCATCCATCATATCCGCGGGCTTGCCTAACACCTTCTCATAAAAAGCCGCCAACTCCTTGGGCTGTTTCGTTCCGATCATCACAGAATTTAAATTTAACATGGTTGTATCCTTTCTGCCTGATTTTAGAACATAGTTTCTACTTTGACAAGAGCCTTCGTTTTGCAACATACAGAAGCAGGACCGAATAGATCTGATGGAATCTCAGCATGGCGCGGAATCCAAAATCCAGACTCTCGCTTCCTTTCGCAGGGACAACTGCCGACCCAAAGTGGAGCTTTGTCCCCGCCCCAGCCTTCTCCGCCATAAACCACGAGCGCGTGCGGCTGAGAAAATCGCACATCAGCAGTTCGTTATCTCTTCGATCTTCGACTGTCCATGCGGCGAAACGATCAATTTCAGTATTTGATAATTGCTTTGCCTGTAAATCGGTAGATGGTTTATTTAACCTTTGGTGCTAGTTGAGTCATGGGGTATCCTCAAGGGTGCTGAAACCTGAGAGGAGAGGCCCCATGACTACGGAAGATATTATCCTACACATTTTCTACCGGGTTGCGACTTCTTTGCCTGAGATCCCCAGGCATTCCCAAGCGAAGCTGTACCCGAGTGAACTGGTGACGATTGGCATTTTGTTTGCCTTGAAGGGCGGTTGCTTCCGAGCCTTCTACCGCTGGCTGAAGCGAGATTATGGCACTTGGTTTGGTGACGGAACCTTACCCGAACGCACACGCCTGCAACGTCTGCTCCAGACCCATCAGGATTGGTGCAATTTACTTTTGTCAAAGCCGAGTTTCTTCACGATCATCGACAGTTATCCAATTGAGTTACTGTTCCCGATCCGAGAAGGGCGGAGCGAACAACAAGTTGGCAAGAAAGGACGTGACAAAGGACGTTGGAGCATTGGCATCAAATTGTGCGTGTTGTTGAACGATGTGTGTCGCGTGGTGAACTGGGATTGGGATACGATGAATGTGAATGATAAGCACTTTCATCCAGTCGTCGTGCCTTTCATCGGAGAAACAATTGCCTTAGCAGATTATGGCTTTCGAGACAAAGATGGCGTTCCCGAAAACATGAAAATCTGCAAAAAAGGAACCTGGAATGAACGCATGTGCGTCGAAACTGTCTTCTCAATGTTGACTCTGGTTTGCGACTTGAAACGCATCCGCCACCGTCTGTCCGCCTACATTCAGATGCGCTTGGCGTATGTCGTCGCCATGTTCAACGTTCTTCTGGACTTGTTTCACTTGCGCTATCCTGATGTTGATCCTTTCAAGATGAGTATCGCTGAATTTTCACTCTAAAACTAGCACCAATGGTTAATAGCCGCGCTCAAAATCAACTTTGTATTTCAATTCCTCGCCGCGCAAATAACGCCCATAGTTCTCGCGGAAGATTCGCACAATGTCCTCGGGCAAACTAGGCGCGGACGTGTGGAAGGTCATCAACAGATTCGGCGTGGTCCAAAACGGATGTTCCTTTGGAAGCGGCTCCTGATCGAACACGTCCAATACCGCGCCTGCGATCTGTTTCGACTCGAGCGCATGGATCAACGCGGATTCGTCCACTGCGCCGCCGCGCCCAACGTTGATGAAGATCGCGCGCGCG
>CAZIXL010000892.1:0-1611 GCA_964542885.1 uncultured bacterium | reverse complement strand
CGCCCGGTTGGTTGCGCACGCCGTGGGCCCCGGGGCGGCGGCGTGCGACCTCGGCCGCGCGGTCGGTGCCGCTCGCGCTGTCGGGCGCGGTGCGCTCGACCGCGGCTCCGAACGCGCGGGCGGCCGATTCGATGCGGTCGTCGTCGGTCGCGATCAGCAGTTCGTCGAGCCCGCGCGCGGCGCGGGCCCTCTCCCAGACGTGCTGGAGCATCGGCTTGCCCCACAGCACGGCGAGCGGCTTGCCCGGAAAACGGGACGCGCCGTAGCGGGCGGGAATCACGCCCAGTACGGCGCGGCGGTGTTCGTTCGGTCCCGTGAGCACGGGACGGCAAGTTAGCACGCGGCCCGGGCGATTGTCGAAGGCGCCGCCGCGCACACCGGAATCGCTGGCCCGCCGGCGCGCGCTCCCCCTAGACTGCGCCGCCATGCGTCGGATCCTGCTCGTCCTCGTCCTGCTGGTCGGCGCGGCCGCCGCCTGGCTGCTGCGCCCGCCCGCGCCCGTGCGGGCTCCCGAGTACCTTCCGGCCGCCTCGTACGACGAAGCGTTCGACCGCCTGGCCGGGCTCATGGAACGCGACACGCTCGAGATGCACCCGGGGTGCGGCACCACCGCGCTCGTGGGCGCCGAGCGCACGCCGCGCGCTTTCGTGCTCCTGCACGGGATCACCAACTGCCCGCTCCAGTTCCTCGCCCTGGCCGAGTCGCTCCGTGCCGAGGGCGACAACGTGATCGTGCCGCGCGTCCCCCACCATGGCCGCGCCGACCGCATGACCGGCGACCTCGCGAACCTGCGCGCGGAGGAGCTGGCCGCGCTCGTCACCGAGTGCGTCGGCATCGCGCACGGGATGGGCGACACCGTGATCGTCTGCGGGCTCTCGACCAGCGGCGTCGCCGCCGCGTGGGCCGCCGCGAACGTGGCCGGCGTGGACCGCGCCGTCGTGATCGCGCCCGCGTTCGCGCCGCCCTGGAAGCCGGCGTGGCTCGCCCCGATCGTCACGCGCCTCGCGCTGCACCTGCCCAACCGCTTCGTGTGGTGGGACGACGCGAAGCAGCAGGACCTGGACGGGCCCACGCAGTGCTACCCGCGCTTCCCGACGCGCGCGATGGGCGAGTGCTACCGGCTCGGGGAGGCCGTGATGCGGGCACTGCCCGCGCACCCGCCAGCGGCACGCGCGGTCGCGGTCGTCACGACCGAGGGCGATCGCGCGATCGACAACGACCGCGCGCACGAGCTGGCCGTGCGCCTCCGCACGCGCGGCGCGCACGTGATCGAATACGCCTTCCCCGCGTCCGCGCACGTCGTGCACGACATGATCGATCCCGTGCAGGTCGGCCAGCGCATCGACGTCACCTACCCGGTGCTCCTGCGGCTGCTGCGCGGCGGGCGGCCGGCGCCGGCGACCGGCGACGCGGCGGAGGCCGCGCGGAGCCCGGGCGAATGACCGGCGCCGACCGCGGGCTCGTACGCGCGGCCGAGGCCGCCGAGATCGCCGCCACGGAGTCGGCGGGCGGGGCCGTGCCCGCGGGCTTCGCCACCGTGGCGCGCCTGGGCTGCGCACGGTTCGGCTCCGTGCTGCGCGTGCACGCGGCCGCGTTCGACGTGCTCATGCA
>CAZIXL010000891.1:0-1615 GCA_964542885.1 uncultured bacterium | reverse complement strand
CGGCAGCGCGCGCAGCAGCTCGGTGCCGGTCTGCGTGGCCCAGTACGCCAGCTGGTCGAGCGGCAGCAGCACGCCCGTGTACGCCTCGGCCACCACCAGGAACAGCAACAGCACGCCGATCACCCAGTTGAACTCGCGCGGCGGCCGGTAGGCGCCGGTCCACACGACGCGCAGCGTGTGCAGCGCGACCAGCACGAGCAGCACGTGCGACGACAGCCGGTGCAGCGCGCGCACGTACGCGCCGCCCCACACGTTCGCCTCGAGGTAGGTGATGGACTCGTAGGCCGCGCCCGGCGAGGGCCGGTAGTAGAAGAGCAGCAGCACGCCCGTCGCCATGAGCACGAGAAAGCTCGTGAACGCCAGCCCGCCCAGGCAGAGCGTGTAGCTCAGGCGCAGGTTGCGCTCGAGCACGAAGCGCGGGAACAGGTGCCGCACGAAGCCCGCGAACACCGCCGCCTCAGACGCGGATCCGCAGGAGGCCGTCTTCCTGCGCGTGGGGGAGGCGGTGCAGCGGCTCGAGCGCGGGGCCGTGCGTGACGCGGCCGTGGCGGTCGAACGTGCTGCCGTGGCAGGGGCAGGCGAAGCCGTCCTCGCCGGCGTTGACGCGGCAGCCCAGGTGCGTGCACGTGAGGCTCAGCACGTCCACCGCGCCGCCGGTGTCGCGCGTCACCGCGACCCCCTCCTCGGGCATCACCAGCGCGCCGCCCGGGGGCACGTCGTCCAGCCGCACCGTGACGCGGCGGGCGTCCGGCACCCGGAGCGGGGTGAGGAACCGCCACACGCCGACCAGCCCGAGCAGGGGCAGGCTCAGCGTGAGGAGGAAGGCGCGACGCGTTTGAGGATTTCCTGCCATTGTTTCAGGTGCTCCCGGACATATTGCGGGGTCCTGCGGTTCATCTCGCGGTAGCGTCCGGCCGGGAAGAAGGCGCCGTTCACCACCGTCTGGCCCTCGCGGTTCCAGAACGACTTCATGGGCAGCCCGTCCTCGTCCGGGCGGTAGACCCGGTCCTCGTCCTGCTCTAGCAAGAACCGCCGCGGCTGGTCGTGGCAGCCCGAGCAGGTGGTGGTCCCGCGGCGGACCGTGTGCGGGAAGAACGCCTTCCATTCGGCCGCGAGCGGCCGGTTCTCCCATCGCCGGCTCGGGTCCGTCGCGAACAGGACGAACTCGGGCCGGATCGGCGAAACGAGCCCGCGCGCGTCGAGCCCGAGCGGCGGCGCGTCCTGCCGGCGCAGGTAGGCGCTCTTCTTCCAGTCGCCCCACGAGGGCAGCGGCCGGAACGCCTCCGTCTGCCGGAGCGTGGCCGGGCGGACGAGGAACGTGCCGTACTCCTGCGACGCCCACGCCGAGTGGCACGCCCAGCACTCCATCTTCTCGAGGTGCGCGGTGATCGCGTGCTCGGGCACGTCGGGCGAGACGCGCGGGTGGCAGTCGCGGCACGTGCGGACCGCGGTGCGGTCGCCGTGCGCGCGGTGCACCGCGTGGCAGGCGGAGCAGCCCATGCCCGCCTGCTGGTGCACGTCGGGCACCATCTTCAGGTACGGCTCGCCGTTCGCGACGGGGCCGCGGCGGTAGCGCTCGTGGTCCTCGCGCGGCGCGCGGCCGTGGTAGTCCCAG
>CAZIXL010000890.1:0-1618 GCA_964542885.1 uncultured bacterium | reverse complement strand
AGCGCCGCGCGCCGCGCGGCGTCGGCGACCAGCGCGCCGAGCGCCTCGGCGAGCGCGTCGGCGTCGCCGCGCGGCACGAGCCGCAGGTGGCGGCCGTCGTCGCAGACCTCGCGGACGCCCGGGCCGTCGCCGGTCACGACCGCGCGGCCCGCCGCGAGCCCCTGCCAGAGCTTGTGCGGGATCACGCGCCCCGCCTTGGCGCCCGCGCCGAACGCCCCGAGCACGACGTGCGCGTCGGCGAGCACGCGCGGCGCGTCGGCGTACGGCAGCCGGCCGGTGAACTCGATGCGCCGGAGGCCGCGCGCTTCGGCGAGCGCGCGCGCCGCGTCGTACTCGATGCCCGTGCCGACCATGCCCAGCGCCCACGGCGGCAGCGCGTCGCCGCGCGCCTCGAGCCGCGCCGCGGCCTCGACGATGGTGAGCGTGCCGTGCAGCGGCAGGAAACCGCCCACGTAGCAGAGCCGCACCGGGCCCTCGGGGCGCGGCGGCGGCACGGCGAAGAACGCGTCCTCGGCGCCGACCAGCACGCGGCGCAGCGCTTCGCGCCGGGCGCCGAGCGATTCGAACAGCTCGCCGTGGGACCAGGTGTCGCACAGCACCAGGTCGGCCGCGCGCAGGCTCCAGCGGTCGAGCCAGCGGTTCCAGCGCGCCTGGCCCGAGCGTTCACCGTGCAGCCGCCAGTCGCCCACGAGCGTGTCCCAGCGCGAGACCAGCGGGTCGAAGACGAGCGGGCGGCGCCCGCACAGCCGCCGCGCGAGCGGCACGTCCTTGTGGCGGAACTCGGGGACGAGCACGACGTCGCTCGCGCGCGCGACCTTGGCCCACGCGGCGGCGAGCGCCGGGAAGCGCCGGAACGCGCGCGTCTCGCGCACGCGCGCCTCGAACACCTCGTGGCCGGCGCGGTGCAGGCCCTCGCGCAGGATGCGGTTGCGCGGGTACGCGGGATCGTACGCGCCGAAGAAGCAGACGCGCGTCACGCGCCCCGCCCCTCGCGCCGGCCGCGGTCCCAGAGCGCCGCGTACTTGAGGAACACCTGCGCCGCCGCGAAGCCGCACAGCACCAGCCCCTGCGCGCCGTCGAGGAACCCCAGTTGCAGCACGTACTGCCGCAGGAACCGCAGCGGCGGGCGCAGCAGCACGTCGAGCGGGCCCGCGCGGCGGCCGGCCGCCCAGGCCCTCTCGGCGTTCGCCGGCGCATAGCGCAGCATCTTGGTGATGCACGCCTCGAGGGTCGGGTAGCTGTGGTGCTCCAGCTCGAGCGGGCCGCCGGGCTCGATCGCCACCGCGCCGTCGACGAGCACGCGCTCGTGGACGGGGGCCGCGTCGAAGCGCGCGGCCGCCCGCGGGAAGAGCCGCACGAGCGACTCCGCGCCCCAGCCGCACCAGCGGATCCGCCGGCCGAGGAACCACGTCGTCCGCCGCCTCACCCCCGCGGGACTGGTCCAGACGGTCGCCGGCAGCGGACTGAGCGGCACGGAGGACGGTTCGGGTCCATCGGCCACCTTCGCGCAACCGGCCACGGTGGTCATCGACCCGCTCGACACCCTGTTCGTCGGCGACCTCGGCTACCCGTCGATCCGCCGCATCCAGATCGGCACCCCGCGCTCCGATCCGCCCGT
>CAZIXL010000889.1:0-1619 GCA_964542885.1 uncultured bacterium | reverse complement strand
AGTCGGGTCGCTTACGGAAGCCTGTTCATGGCGCCATTCGCGTGCAGGGAGCGCGGGTGCATAACCTCAAGAACATCAGCGTCGATATCCCCCGAGGCAAACTCATTGTCATCACGGGGCTCAGTGGCAGCGGCAAGAGCAGCCTCGCATTCGACACCCTTTACGCCGAAGGACAGCGGCGCTATGTGGAAAGCCTGAGCAGCTATGCCCGGCAGTTCATGGGCCGGCTTGAAAAGCCCGACGTGGACCGCATCATCGGTATCAGCCCGGCGATCGCCATCGAGCAGAAGGTGCTTACCAGCAATCCTCGCAGCACGGTAGGCACCAGCACTGAGATCTACGATCATCTGAAGCTGCTCTTCGCACGCGCAGGCAAGACCATTTCGCCAGCCAGTGGCTTGCAGGTGAAGCGGCACACCATTGAGGATGTGGTGGCCGGGCTGAACAGCTATGCCGCCGGAAGCACCGTGCTGATGCTGGCCCCGTTCCGTGTCCCGGCCGGTCGATCCATCAAGGAACATCTGGACATCCTGCAGCAACAGGGGTTCGCTCGGGTGCATGACGGCACCGCAGTGCATCGTATCGAGGACCTGCTGGCACAGACGCTGGGCTTGAAGGGGACCTTCTTCCTCGTGCTCGACCGGCTGGTCGTTGCGCCGGGAGATGCCGAGAACGAGAGCCGCGCCGCCGACAGCGCTGAGACGGCTTTCTTCGAAGGACAGGGCGAATTGATCCTGTTGGGAGAGGACGGACGGCAGATGGGCTTCAGCGACAAGTTCGAGCGCGACGGCATCACGTTCGAAGAGCCCAGCCCCAACCTGTTCAGTTTCAACGACCCTGTTGGAGCATGTCCGGTATGCGAGGGCTACGGTAGCATCATCGGTATCGATGCCGACCTGGTGATCCCCGATAAGAGCTTGAGCGTCTATGATGATTGCGTGGCGCCCTGGCGCGGGGAGAAGCTGAGCGAATGGAAGGAGCACTTCATACGGGACAGCCACAGCCACGACTTTCCCATCCACCGCCCCTATCGTGAGCTGAGCACAACGCAGCGGAACCTCCTATGGAAAGGCGCCAAAGGCGTGCATGGGATCGATCGCTTCTTCAAGTACGTGGAGGAGAAGAGCTACAAGATCCAGTATCGGGTGCTGGCCAGCCGGTACCGAGGCAAGACGACTTGCAACGAATGCGATGGCACCCGCTTGCGCAAAGAGGCGCGCTATGTGAAGGTGGGCGGCCATGACATCGCCCAGCTCGTGCGCATGCCCATCGCGGATCTGCATCGTTTCTTCCAGGAACTTGCCCTGGATGAGGACCAGCGGCTCATCGCCTCGCGATTGCTCAAGGAGATCGGCAATCGCCTTCAATACCTGGTGGACGTTGGCGTGGGCTACCTCACGCTCGACCGTCGCAGCAATACGCTGAGCGGAGGCGAAACGCAGCGCATCGACCTGGCCACCTCCTTGGGCAGCAGCCTGGTGGGCAGCATGTACATCCTGGACGAACCCAGCATCGGACTGCATTCGCGCGATACGCAGCGCCTGATCGGCGTGCTGAAGAGGCTGCGCGACCTTGGGAACACGGTCATCGTCGTGGAGCATGACGAAGAGGTGATGCGT
>CAZIXL010000888.1:0-1620 GCA_964542885.1 uncultured bacterium | reverse complement strand
GGCCGCGCGCTTCGGCGGCGACAGCGCGCCCTTGAGCTGCAGCGCGATCAGCAGCATGACGACGATCGCCACGAGGCCGATCGCGGGATGGCTGAAGCGCTCGGCCACGGCCACCGGGTCCGCCTTCGGCTTCGCGTCCTTCATGCTCGTCGTGACCTGCACGGGCTCGAACGGCACCGCCAGCACGCTCAGGCGGTCGCCGCGCGTGCTGTCGACGCCGACGGCGTTGCGCACCATCGCGTCGATGTCGGCCAGCTGCTTGTCGCGCTCGCCGGCGCGCAGCGCCTTCTCGTCGACGAGCACCGCGACCGTCAGGCGCTGCAGCCGCCCGGCGAGGCTCGTGCTCTTCTCGACGCGGCGCGAGTTCTGGTACTGGTTGCTGACGATGGTCTGGTTGCCCGAGCCGTCGGGCGAGGCGCCCTCGCTGCGCTGCTCCGTCTGCAGCACCTGGCCGTCGGGATTGAACGTCTCGGTCGTCGCGTCCACCTCGTCGAAGCCGACCTGCGCCGAGACCTGCGCGCGCACCCGGCCGACGCCGACGACGGTGGCGACGAGTCCCTCGATCTTGTTGACGTACGAGGACTCCATGCCGCGCGCGACCTCGAGCTGGCGGCCGGTCATGCCGGCCCCCGCCATGCCGGAGGCCGGCAGCGACAGCACGCGGCCCGCGTTGTCGACCACGGCGACGTTCTCGGCCGACAGCCCCTCGACGCTGTTGCTCACGATGTACGTGATGCCCTGCACCGTCTCGGACGCGAGCGGCGTGCCGCCGCGCAGCGTCAGCACCACCGAGGCGCCCGCCTGGCGGTCCTGGCGCCGCAGCGTTCCCGGCGAGGGCAGCAGCAGGTGCACCTCGGCGGACTCGACGCCCTGGATCTGCCCGATCGCGCGGCCCAGCTCGCCCTCGAGGGCGCGCTGGTAGGTCACGCGCTGGGTGAAGTCGGTCATGCCCCACGACGGCTTGTCGAACAGCTCGAGGCCCGGGCGGCCCTGCGTCGGCAGGCCGTCCTTCGCCAGCGTGACGCGCGAACGCGCGACCTCGGTCGCGGGCACCTCGACGTCGGTGCCGCCGCGCCCCAGGCGGTACGGGATGTTCGCCTTCGCGAGGCGGTCCGTGACCTGCCCGACCTCCTTCAGCTCGAGGCCGCTGAACAGCGTCACGTACGTGGGCGTGGACGCCCAGCGGCCGACGAAGCCGATCGCGACCACGATCGCGACGAGCGCGAACAGGATCGCGAGACGGCGCTGGCCGCCGGGCGAGGCGAGGTTTCCGACGAACGGCAGGGTGGCTTCGGCCATGGACGCGGGGCCCCTACTGGATGTTCATCACGGTCCGGTACGCTTCGGCGAGCTTGTTGCGGACGTCGACGAGCAGCTCGAGCGAGATCGAAGCCTCCTCGCTCGCGGCGACCACCTGGTGCAGCTCCACGGGCTCGCCGCGCAGGAAGCGCGCGATCATGTCCTGCGCGTCGTCCTGCAGGTTCGACGTGTCCTGGATCGCCTTCTTGAACAGGTCGCCGAACGAGGCGTCGGGACGCTGCGCCCTGAACGGCGACTCGATGCGTTCGAACGGCGAAACGGAAGCGCCGGCGAGGCGGATGGGATCGGGCACGGCCTCAC
>CAZIXL010000887.1:0-1624 GCA_964542885.1 uncultured bacterium | reverse complement strand
GGCCGTGGCCGCCGCGCTGCGCGCCCAGCCGTCGCTGGCGGCGTCCCGCGACGATCAGGGCGTGAGCGCGTTCCTGTGGGCGAGCTACGCGAAACAGGCGGCGGTGCGCGACCTGCTTCGCGCGACCCTGTCGTCGCTCGACGTCTTCGAGGCGATCGCCGCCGGCGACGACGCCCGCGCGCTCGACCTGCTGGCTGCACAACCCGACCTCGCGCACGCCTGGTCGGGCGACGGCTTCACGCCCCTGCACTTCGCCGGGTTCTTCTCGCGGCCGGTCGTGGCCGAGCGGCTGCTGGTCATGGGCGCCGACCCCGCGGCGGTGGCGAAGAATCCGACGCGCGTGACGCCGCTCCACAGCGCCGTCGCCGCGCGCTGCCTCGACGTCGTGCGCCTGCTGCTCGAGCGCGGCGCCCCGGCCGACGCGAAGCAGCAGCAGGGCTGGACGGCGCTCATGTCGGCCGGGCTGCACGGCGACGAGGAGCTGGCCGGGCTGCTGCTCTCGCACGGCGCCACGCCCGGCGTGCGCGCCGACGACGGGCGCTCGGCGGCCGACCTCGCCGCCGAGAAGGGGCACGCCGCGCTGGCGGAGCGGCTACGCCGCCTCGGTCAGGGCTGAGTCGCCGCTCCGGTCGCCGTTCGCGCATTCGGCGGCGAGCTGGTCGGCCATCTCGCGCCACCACGACCAGCCGGGCTCCGTGAGCAGGCTCATCGGCAGCGGCGCCCGGCGGGCGCGGGCCTGCTCGCCGTCGGTGGCGTCGTGCGCGAGCCGGTTCGCGATCGCGACGGCGGTCGCGGGCTCGAGCCGGCCGCCCAGCGATCCCGGCAGCTCGTGGTGCCCGAGCACGGCGGTCAGGATCCCGCTCGGCAGTCCCCACATGCCGAGCACGCTCGCGCCCAGCGTCGCGTGGCCGGCACCCAGCACCTGGACTTCGACCTCGTTCCAGTCACGCCCTTCGCGCGCGACGATCGCGCCGATCTCGTCGAACGATTCGGGCGCGCGCGAGAGCAGCACGAGCTTGCCGACGTCGTGCAGCAGTCCCGCGGCGAACGCGTCCTCGTTCCAGGGCGCCCGCGGCTCGAGGCTGCTCGCCAGCCGCGCGACGAGCGAGGCGTGCTTCTGCAGCTCGCGCGCGGTCGCGACGTGCCGGGGCGCGATCACGAACCCGCCGTAGACCTCGGCCGTGAGCACGAGGCTGCGCAGCAGGCGCGTGCCGAGGCGCGCGGCCGCGTCGCTGAGGCTGGACACCGCGCGATCGCGCCCGAAGTAGGCGCTGTTCGCGATCCGCAGCACCTGGGCCGCGAGCGCGGTGTCGCGCTCGACCAGGTCGGCCAATTCGCCGACCGTGACGCGCGGATCTTCGAGCCGGCGCGTCAGCTCGGCGTAGACGTGCGGCACGGCCGGCAGCGTGCCCAGCCGCCCCAGCAGCGTCCGCAGCGCCGGCACCGCCACGAGGTCGCGCAGCAGCAGCGTGCGGCGGAGCGTCTCGACGAACGCCTGCGGTTCGAGGTCGTCGGGCACCGCGCGATGCGCGATGCGGTGCGCGCGCAGCATCTCCTCCTGCTGCGTGGCGCCGAGCGCGATCCGGATCGTCTCCGGGCTGCGGTCGCGCAGGCGGGAGAGCAG
>CAZIXL010000886.1:0-1632 GCA_964542885.1 uncultured bacterium | reverse complement strand
ACGACAATCGCGCCGACGTCTCGGGCGACGTGTACGCACAGCGCGCCAACGCGGCCGGGCAGGTGCTTTGGGCTGCGGACGGCGTGGCCCTTTCCACCGCGAGCGGCGAGCAGAACTCCTCGGCGCTCTGCGCCGACGGCACGGGCGGCGCGGTATTCGCCTGGCAGGACGGGCACGACTTCGACACGAACAGCTACGACATCTACGCCCAGCGCGTCTCGGCCGCGGGCGCGACGATGTGGGCGGCCAACGGCATCGTCGTGAACGCCTACTTCGGCCCGCAGACGCAGGTCTCGGTCGTGAGCGACGGCACGCCGGGAGGCGCGTATCTCGCCTGGAGCGACACCCGGCTCTCGGGCCAGCAGATTTCGGTGGTGAGGCTCTCCGCGAGCGGCACGCGCCGATCGGAGTGGGCCGACGGTGGCGTCGCCGCCTGCACCACGGGCACGCCGTTCGACCCCGTGATCATCGGCGACGGCGCGTTCGGCATCCTCGTGGCGTGGCGGGACAACCGCTCGGGGACCTACAACATCCATGCGGTGCGCCTGCTTCCCGACGCCACGGTCGCACCGGGCTGGGGCGCGCAGGGCAACGAAGTCTCGAACGACACGTTTCTGGACTTCGAGCCGCACCTCACGGCCGACGGCGCCGGCGGCGCGATCGTGATGTGGTACGACTACCGCTTCGGCTCGGGCGACTACTTCGCGCAGAGGATCGGCGCGAACGGCCAGCTGGCCTGGACCGCGAACGGCGTGGCCGTGGCGACGGCGCCCGGCACGCAGTACGGCGCGCGGATGGTGTCGGACGGCGCGGGCGGCGCGGTGATCGCGTGGATGGACACCCGCGCGCTCGCCGACCCGATGGTCTACGCCCAGCGGATCGACGCGGCGGGCACGCGCGCGCCGGGATTCGCGGCCGGCGGTAACGCGGTCGCGACCGCGCACTGGGCGCAGATGCTGGACGTGTGCAGCGACGCCGCGGGCGGCGCGGTCCTCGTCTGGCAGAACAACTCCTCGCCGCAGGCCGGCTACGCGCAGCGCATCGACCGCTGGGGCTACCTGGGCGCGCAACCTTCGATCGCCAGCGTGAAGGACGTGCCGCACGACCAGGGCGGCGTGGTGAAACTGTCGTGGCGGCCGAGTCCGCTCGACGCGTGGCCGGCGAACGCGATCACGTCGTACGGCGTCTACCGCTCGGTGCCCACGCTCGCCGCCGAGGCCGACCTCGCCTCGGGGCGCGCCGCGCTGCTGCGCGACGGCGCGGCGGCGCCGGCGTCGACGCGCGCGGGTGTGCGCGCGCTTCTCGAACACGCGGTCGCTGGCGCGATCGTCTACTGGGAGTACGTGGGCGGCGTGACGCCCGCGCAGCTGGCCGGCTACAGCATGCTCGCGCCGACCGCGCAGGACTCGGTGCCGGGCTCGAACCCGCGCACGCTGTTCATGGTCCGCGCGGGCGACGCGGCGGACCGCTTCTGGTACTCGGACGCCGACAGCGGCTACTCGACCGACGACCTGGCGCCGGCCGCGCCGGCGCCGTTCACGGGCACGTACGCGGGCGGGGCGACGAACCTGCACTGGTCGCGCAACACCGAGGCCGACCTCGCGGGCTACCGGCTCTACCGCGGCGCGTCGG
>CAZIXL010000885.1:0-1634 GCA_964542885.1 uncultured bacterium | reverse complement strand
CGCCCTTCGCGCGCGCGACCGCCGCCCGCGCGGCCGGCGTCGCCGTCGCGGCCGGCGCGGCGGGCGGCGCCAGGTCGGGCGGCGGCACGCGCCAGTCGAGCGTGCCCTGCGAGTCGTTCGTGATCGTGATCACCCGCTCGGCGGTCTCGCCGGTCTTCAGGGCAGCCGTCAGCCCGGGCGCCGAGAGCGCGAGGCGCGGCGGCTCGAGCGTGACCCCCGCCGCCACGTTCGAGAGCGGGCCCGCGTTGGCGAACTCGTCCTCGGCCCGCAGCGCGATCCAGTAGGTCGTGAGCGGCGAGAGCCCGCCGATCCGCGCGTGCTCCAGCGTGCCGGCCGGCCCCGGGCGGCCGACGATCACGCGCCTCGCCGTCGCGAACGTGGCGCTGTCGAGCGGCGCCGCGGCGACGCGCACGTCGTAGTCGAACGCGGTGCCCGCGTCGCCGTCGTCGCCGGTCGCCGTCCACTCGAAGTCGAGCGAGTTGGACCCCACGCCGGTCACCGCCACGTCGCCGACGCGGCCGGGCGGCACGCTGTCGGGTCTCGAGACCGCGCGCAGCAGGTCGAGGCGGCCGCCGCTCACGCACCGCCCGGCGAGCGAGGGCAGCGGGACGGCCGAGCGCATCAGGAGGTCCTTCAGCTCGAGCGGCCCCATCTGCGGGTGGATCGCCAGCAGCAGCGCGGCCGCGCCCGCGACGTGCGGCGATGCCATGGACGTGCCCGACAGGATCGCGACGCGGTTGGCGGGCCACAGCGACAGGATCGCGACGCCGGGGGCGGCCATGTCGACGCTCGTGGCGCCGAAGTTGGAAAACGGGGCGAGCAGGTCGTCCTTGTCGGTGGCCGCGACGGAGAGCACCTCCGGCGCCGGGTACGCGGCCGGGTAAGACGGTGTCTGGTCGAGGTCCGTGGCGGCGTTGCCGGCAGCGGCCACGAACAGCATGCCGTCCCGGCCGGCGGCGGCGATCGCGTCGGCGGTGGCCTGCGAGTAGGTACCGCCGCTCCACGAGTTGTTCGTGATCCGCACGTGGTGCGCCGCGGCGAACTCGATCGCGGCGAGCGCGTTCGAGAGCAGCCCGGTGCCGCCCGCCGAGAGGAACTTGAGCGCCATGATCTTCGCGCGCCAGCACACGCCGGTGACCCCGTAGGCGTTGTCGCCCACCGCGGCGATCGTGCCCGAGACGTGCGTGCCGTGGCCGTTGTCGTCGCTCGGGTCGGGGTCCCCGTTCGCGAAGTCCCACCCGTGCACGTCGTCCACGAAGCCGTCGCCGTCGTCGTCGATGCCGTTCCCCGGGATCTCGCCCGGGTTGGTCCACAGGTTGCCCGCCAGGTCCGGGTGCGTGAGGTCGACGCCCGTGTCGATCACGCCGACGACGATCGTGGAGTCGCCCGTCGAGACGTCCCACGCGTACTCGGCGCGGATGTCGGCGCCGGGAGTGCCCGCCGTCTGGCCGTGGTTGGCGAGCGACCACTGCTCGGGGAAGAGCGGGTCGTCGGGCGTGCGCGTGGCCGACACGATCCAGTTGGGCTCGGCGTAGAGGACCGCCGGGTCGGCCTCGAGCCGCGCGATCGCCGCCTCGACCGTGGTGCCCGCGACGCGCAGCCGCTCGAGGCCGGGAAGCCGGAAGGACTGGAGC
>CAZIXL010000884.1:0-1635 GCA_964542885.1 uncultured bacterium | reverse complement strand
GTGGACCGCAAGAAGCCCGAGTTCCTCGCCGCCGACGTCGAGGACCGCGCGCGCATCGCGCCCGCGAACACGCCGTTCGACAAGAAGAGCGGCGAGCTCGACGAAGGCATGCTCACCGTGCGCTCCCGCGGCGAGTACCCGACCGTCCAGAAGCAGGAGGTCGAGTACATGGACGTGTCGCCCATCCAGCTCGTGTCGCCCGCCGCCGCGCTCATTCCGTTCCTCGAGCACGACGACGCGAACCGCGCGCTCATGGGCTCGAACATGCAGCGCCAGGCCGTGCCGCTGCTCGTGACCGAGGCTCCGCTCGTGGGCACCGGCCTCGAGGACAAGGTCGCCGAAGACTCGGGTGCGCTCGTGCTGGCGCGCCGCTCGGGCGTCGTCGAGTTCGTGTCGGGCGAGATGATCGCGATCCGCTACGAGCGCGACCCGGACGAGCCGCCGGTCGACTACAGCGAGCAGCCGAACCTCGACATCTACCGCCTGACCAAGTTCCGCCGCTCGAACCAGGACACCTGCCTGAACCAGCGCCCGATCGTCATCGAGGGCACCAAGGTGAAGAAGGGCCAGGTCATCGCGGACGGGCCGGCCACCCGCGAGGGCGAGCTGGCACTCGGCCGCAACGTGCTGTGCGCGTTCATGCCGTGGGGCGGCTACAACTACGAAGACGCCATCATCGTCAGCGAGAAGCTGATCAAGAACGACGTCTTCACCTCGATCCACATCGAGGAGTTCGAGCTGCAGGTCCGCGACACCAAGCGCGGAGTCGAAGAGATCACCCGCGAGATCCCGAACGTCTCCGAGGAGGCGGTCAAGAACCTCGACGAGGAGGGCATCATCCGCATCGGCGCCCGCGTGCGCCAGGGCGACATCCTCGTCGGCAAGGTCACCCCGAAGGGCGAGCAGGAGCTGAGCCCCGAGGAGCGCCTGCTCAAGGCGATCTTCGGCGACAAGGCCGGCGACGTGCGCGACGCCTCGCTGAAGGCGCCCCCGGGCATGGACGGGATCGTCATCGACATCAAGGTGTTCTCGCGCCGCGAGAAGGACGAGGGCACCAAGCAGCAGGAGAAGAAGAAGATCGAGAAGCTGCGCCGCGAGTCCAAGAAGGAGCGCGAGCGCATCGCCGACGTCCGCCTGGCGACCGTGAAGCAGATTCTCGACGAACAGCTCGTGAACGTGCTGAAGAGCGCGTCCACGGGCGAGCCGCAGGCCCGCAAGGGCCGCAAGTACGCGGCCGACTTCCTCGAGACGCTCGACCTCGACGACCTCGCCTGGGGCACCCCGGTGACCGAGGACGAGCGGGTCAACGAGCGCTTCTGGGCCGCGATGGACGGCGCGCAGCACGCGTTCACGCGCTGCGAGCGCGAGCTGGACAAGGAGATCGAGAAGGTCACGCGCGGCGACGAGCTGCCGCCGGGCGTGATCAAGCTCGTGAAGGTGTACATCGCCAAGAAGCGCAAGCTCTCGGTGGGCGACAAGATGGCCGGCCGCCACGGCAACAAGGGCGTGGTCGCGAAGGTCGTCCCCGAGGAGGACCTGGCGTACCTGCCCAGCGGCGACACGGTCGAGATCGTGCTCAACCCGCTCGGCGTGCCGTCGCGCATGAACATCGGCCAGGTCATGGAGACGCACCTC
>CAZIXL010000883.1:0-1636 GCA_964542885.1 uncultured bacterium | reverse complement strand
CGAACGCGGGCTCCCGGTCCAGACGTCGCGGCTCTTCGCGGGCACGCAGGCGCTCGAACGCTTCGGCGCGGCGCTGCTCGCGTGCGACTGGAACCGGGACGGCGCGCTCGACCTGTTCGCGGCCGCGCCGAACTGGGACCGGCAGGGCACGACGACGATTTCGAGCGGGCGGATCACCGCGTACTTCGGTCCGGCCTCGCACGGCGACGTCGCCGACCTCGCGCACGAATCGCCTCCGCTCGGGGAGGCGATCGGGACCGCGCTCGCCTCCGGCGACTTCAACGGCGACGGCTGGCCGGACCTCGCCGCCTCGGCGGTGGGCGCGACGCTCGGACTCCAGGGGCGCGTGGCCGTGTTCCTCGGGGGACCGGGGGCCGCGCTCGAACCCGACACGAGCCTGAGCTCGTCGTTTGCCGGCCTCCGCTTCGGCCGCTCGATCGCCGCGCTCGACTGGGATGCCGACGGCGCCGACGAGCTCCTCGTCGGATTCAGCGCCTCGAACTTCTCAGGGCCGTCGCGGCCGTTCGCGCAGCTGTTCCGAGGGGGCGCGGTCGTCGGCGCGGGCGCGCCGACCCTGCTCTACGGAACGACGGAGTCCAGCTCGGGCACACTCGAGTTCGGCGTGTCGGTCGCGAATGCGGGCGACTTCAACGCCGACGGTTTCGAGGACGCGGTGATCGGCGCGCCCGCGTCCGTCGTCGCGTTCGGGGTCTCGAGCTACGCGGTCGTGCACTTTGGCGGCCCCGCGTCCGATGCCGAGCCCGATCTCGTGCTGCGGGGCAGCACGTCGGACCGGCTCGGCGCCTCGGTCGCGGGCGGAGGCGACTTCGACGGCGACGGCTACGGGGACCTCGCCGTGGGCTGCCCGATGTGGCGCGACGGGCGGGGCGAGGCGGTCGGGCGCGCGCTCGTCTATCGCGGCGGGCCCGAAGCGGACGACGCGCCCGATTTCGAATTTCGCGGCGGGCAGCCGGGCGAGGCCTTCGGTCTCCACGTGAAGTTCCTCGGCGACGTGAACGGCGACGGGCGCGCCGATCTCGGAATTTCCGCCGACAGCCTCGACGCGGGCGGCATCCGCGACGCCGGGCGGCTCGTCGTGATGTTCGGCTCGGAGCTGCGCAGCAGCGTGCCCGGGCTGACGATCGACGGCACCTACCCGGGCGAGACGGCGGGCCTCGCGGTCGCCGCCGTCGGCGACTGGGACGGCGACGGCCTCGGCGACGTCGCGGTCGGGTCGCCCGCGGGACGCCTCGCGGGCGCGAACGTCACGTCCGGCCACGTGCGCGTGTGGGGCGCGCGCCGTCCGCGCGTCGTCGCGCCGATCGGAGGCGACACGTGGATCGCCGGCGAGCCGGCGCGCGTGCGCTGGTCGAGCGCCGAACCCGTGGACGTCGAGCTGTCGCTCGACGACCGTGCGAGCTGGACGACGCTGCTCGCGAACGCTGCGGCGAGCGACACGGGCCTCGTGACCTTCGTCGCGCCCGAGCTCGATGCCCCGCGCGCGTGGGTGCGCATCGCGAACCCGCGGCGGTTCGCGGGGCCGTTCGCGGCGGACACGACCGCCGGCGCGCTCCGCCTCGCGCGCCCCGCGCCGGTGCTGCCGTACGCGAACGTCGCGATCGCGCTCCCGCCCTCG
>CAZIXL010000882.1:0-1640 GCA_964542885.1 uncultured bacterium | reverse complement strand
GATCGGCCGCCAGCCGCTCGACGATCACGCGCTCGAGTCGTTCGTCTTCGCGGTCGACCGCGGGCGGCGGCACAAGCTCTCGGCGGGAGAGGCGCGCTCGCTCGCGGCGCCCGCCGCGCTCAGCCCGAGCGTCGCGCTGCGGCCGGCGGTGCAGGACGGCGTGTTCCCGACCGTCGCGATGGCGTGCGGGGCGGGCGAGATCGCCTACCTCGCGCAGCTCCGCGAGGTCTTCGAGGGCGTGGGCGTCCAGCCGGCGCTGCCGGTGCCGCGCTTCGGCGCCACGTGGATGCCGCCCGAGGCCGTGGCGCTCGCCGCCGAGGCGGGGGTGGAGCCGTGGGACGTCGTGACCGGCGCCGACGCGGTCGTCGCGCGCGTGGCCGAACGCCGCGTGCCCGGGGCGCTCGAAGGCGAGCTGACGCGCGCGCGCGCCGCCGCGCTCGACGGCCTCGCGCGCGTCGGCGACGCCTCGCGCGAGCTGGACGCGAGCCTGCCGCAGATGGTCGAGTCGGCGCGCGGCAAGGTGGACTACCAGTTCGCGCGCCTGCACGAGGGCCTCGTCGGCAAGGTGCGCTCCAAGCTCGACCGCGAGCACCCGGCCTGGAAGCGCCTGCGCTACGTGCTGCTGCCCGGCGACAAGCTGCAGGAGCGGCGCCTCGCCGCGCTCGAGCCGGTCGCGCGCCGCGGGTTCGGCGTGATCGCGGACCTGTGCGAGGCCGCCGGCGAGCACGCCGCGCGCGCGGCCGCGGGCGTGAACGAGCACTGGCTGCTGGAGGCCTGATGGCGAGCGAGGCGCTGTTCTTCGGCGCGCACCCGGACGACATCGAGCTCTCCTGCGGCGGCCTGGCGGCGCTGCTCGCGAAGCATGGCCACGCGGTGGGCCTCGTCGACCTGACCCGCGGCGAGCTGGGCACGCGCGGCGACGTGGCGCTGCGCGAGCGCGAGGCGGCGGCCGCGGCGAAGGCGCTGGGCGCCGCGTCACGCGAGTGCCTGGCGCTGCCCGACGGCGGCCTGAACCGCCACGACCGCGCGCAGCTCGCGGCGGTGGTGGAGTGCCTGCGCCGCCACCGGCCGTCGCTGGTCGTGGCGCCGCACCGCGAGGACGCGCATCCCGACCACGTCGAGTGCTCGCACCTGGTGACCCGCGCCTGCTACCTGGCCGGGCTCGCGAAGTACGCGGGTGGCGGCGAGCGCTGGCGCCCGGAGCGCGTCCTCTACGCGCTCTACCGCGGCGATGCGCGCGCGACGCTCGTCGTCGACGTGACCAGCGCGTGGCCGGCGCGCGAGGCCGCGATCCGCGCGCACGCGAGCCAGCTCGACCCGGCCGCGGGCCCGTCCACCTACCTCACCGCCCCCGGCTTCCTCGCCGAAGTCGAGGCGCGCGCCCGCGTGTTCGGCGCGCTGGCCGGCGGCACGTTCGGCGAAGGCTATCGCACGCGCGGCCCGCTGGCCGTGCGCGACGCCCGCGCGCTGCTCGGCGCGCGGAAGGAGCACGCGTGACCCCGACGAAGAAGAAGCCCGCGCGCGCCGCGAAGGGCGCCGCCGCGCCCGCGAAGAAGCGCGGCGCGAAGGTCCGCCGGCGCATGCGCATCGGCATCAGCTGCTACGCGCACTTCGGCGGCAGCGGCGTGGTGGCCAGCGAA
>CAZIXL010000881.1:0-1641 GCA_964542885.1 uncultured bacterium | reverse complement strand
GCGGCGCGAGGATCTCGTACGGGCCCAGCTTCGTTCCGGGCGTGAGGCTCATCGGTTCTCCTTCCGCTCGCGCAGCTTCGCGTCCAGCCGGTGCGTCCATCCCAGCGACAGCGCGATCTCGCGGTTCTCGATCTCGCCGCCCGGCGGGCGCGTGAAGAGGAAACGGTCGTGCGCCGGGTCGTAGTCGTAGTCGCGGTACGTCGCTTCCATGGGCGAGGGCGGCGCCTCGAACAGCGGCCGGGGCTGCCCGACGACCAGCTCGGTGCCGCGCACTTCGAGCGGGACGCTCATGAGCAGCTCGCTCCCCTGCTCCACGAAGAACAGTTCGCGGCTGTCGCGTCCCCAGCGGACGCCGCCGCCGCCGTGGGGCGAGACCTGCCAGCGGCCCCCGGCGCCGCCGAACGCCGCGACGTACACCTCCTCGCGGCGCGTGCGGTTGGACACGTACGCAATCCAGCGTCCGTCGGGCGAGACGACGCCCGCCTGCTCGTAGCGCTCGTTGCCCGGGTCGGGGCGCAGCGCGCGTTCGTCCGGATCGCCATCGAGCCGGGCGAGGTGGATGCGGCCCTGGGCGGGGCCGTAGTCGCTGAAAATTGCGGAACGCCCGTCCGGCGTGACGCCGGTCACGACGAGGGGCCACGCCGCGCGGAAGAGCACGCGCTCCCCGCCGGCACCGTCGAGCCGGCGCACCACGACGACGGAGCGGCCCGTCGAGTCCAGCCGCGAGCAGACCAGTCGCTGCCCGTCGGGAAGCCAGCTCCCGGGAGTGGTCACGCTGCCGTAGGTCAGGCGGTTCATCGCGCCGCTCGCGAGGTCGCCGGCCCAGAGGTCCGAGGCACCCCCGCCGGGGCCGGCACACGCCAGCACCCGCGTCCCGTCCGGGGAGCGCCGGACGCTGATGTAGGGCCCCGGCGGAAGCGGCGTCGGCGTCCACCGCCCGTCGCGGTCGTACCAGCCGATCTCGCGCTGGTCGCCGCCGCCTTCGGCCCGCACCCACGCGAGCGTCCCGTCGCCGGCCACGTCGAAGAACCCGGCGCCGTTCGAGGTCTCGCCGCTCACCTGGTCGAGGACGGGCACGGGGTCGGCACCGGGACGCGGATCGCGGGGGTCGAGGCGCATCGCGAAGAGCGTGCCCGCACGGTCGAACAGCAGGTACCCGGGGCGCGCCCAGATCGCCCGCCGCGCGCCCTTCACCAGCCGGCGCCGTTCGCCCGTCTTCACGTTCACCGCGTCGATCGGCGCGTCGTCGTAGCCGCCCGGGCTGTCGGTCGTCCCGACCGTGAAGATCACCCACGGCCCGCCGGCGAGCGCGCACGGGTAACGGTGCGTGCGCTCGTGGCGCGTCGAGTCGAGCACGGTCAGCGCGACCGGGGTTCCGCCCGCCGAGGGCATGCGGAAGAGCGCGGAGGTGACGTCCGGCGCGTAGACGATCGTGCCGTCGTCGAGCCAGGTGCCGCTGCGGTCCTGGCCCGCTTCGGCCAGCACGATCGGCGGACCGCCGTGGATCGACACCTTGGAGAGCGCGGTGCTGTTGAAGAACCCGATCCACTCGCCGTCGGGGGAGAAGAACATGCTGCGGGCGAGCTCCGTGCCCGGCAGCGCGACGTCCTTGCGCTCGTCGAGCCGCCGCAGGTGCATCGC
>CAZIXL010000880.1:0-1643 GCA_964542885.1 uncultured bacterium | reverse complement strand
TGTCGAGGCCGAAGGGCGTGCGCACGATGAAGTCGTCGTACTCGCCCGCGGGGACGCCCTCGGGGAGCGACTCGCCGACCGACAGGTGGATCGCGCCCTCGAGGTTCAGGTCCTCGGGCTCGCCGGCCAGGTACTGGCGGAACACCTGCCACGCGGGCTGCCCGTCGATCTCGTGCACCCACGCGCCGTCGACCTTCGTGAGCCGGCGCGCGAGCCCGAGCGGCACGCAGCCGTGGCTCACCGAGATCTCGAGCCGGCCGCGCCCGCGCACGAGCACGGCGGCGACCGCGCCGGTGAGCGCCTCGGTGCCGTGGTACTGGTGCGTCTGGCGGAACACGAGCCCGTCGCCGGCCGCGCCGCCCACGACGTCGAGCGAGGCGGGGCGCTCGCGGTCGAGCGCGCGCAGGAACTCGGTGCAGTTGCCCGCGAGCCCGTCGGGGAAGACCAGGAGGGCGATCTCGTCGCCGCGCGCGGACTCGCGCACGCGCCGCCCGAGGCGCGCGCCGGCCTCGGCCGGCGAGGCGCCGTAGTCGCGCTCGACCATGGGCTCGAACACCAGGTGGTCGGAGCGCAGGGCCACGACGGCCACGGAGCGCACGTGCTCGTCCGAGACCCCGGCAGCGATCACGCCCTCGCCGGAACAGCCCGCGATCGCGGCGTCGGCCGCGGCTTCACGCACGCCGACGAGCAGCTCGGCGTGTTCGTAGCCGGACCCCGCGAACACCAGGCAGAACTGGGCCGGGGCGCCACCCAGTGCCTCGAGCGCCGCCGCCGTCGCTTCGATCCCCGCCGCCCGGGCGTCGCGGTGGTTGCTGTGACCGGTTCCGCAGAGCGTGCCCATCCCATCCTCCGATCATCCCATCCGTCAGGGACCGCATGATGCCCGGCGGGAGGGGCGAGCGGCAAGCGCCGCACGGTTGATTCGCGCCCGCGCGGGCCGCTAGCATCGCGGCACTTCCGTCCTCCGCCTCCATCGGCCATCCGCGACCCTTCCGGGAGACGATTCGCCATGCACACGCTGAATCCCGCGCGCCTGAAGCCCGGCGTCACCGTCGATTCGCTGCCCGCCGCGCCCGAAACGGGCGACGCCTACGCGGGTGCGAAGAAGCTGCGCGGCCGCGCGCTCGTCTTCTGGGACCCGAAAGTGCCGGGAAGGAAGCTCGATGCGATCGACACCGACCAGATCACGCCGGCCGCCGACTGCGTGAGCGAGTCGCTCGAGACGCTCGACGAGCGCTGGAAGGCCGGCTCGTTCCGCTACCTCATGCCGGACTTCCGCAAGCGCGTCCACGCGGGCGAGACGTTCGTCGTCGCGGGCGACCGCTTCGCCATCGGCTCCTCGCGCGAGATGAGCCCCGCGGGCCTCAAGGGCGTGGCCGAGGAAGCCGGGCTCGAGATGGTGATCGTGTGCGGAAACAACATGGGCGACATCTTCCGCCGCAACGCGTTCAACCTCGGGCTGCACGTCGTCCAGTCGCCCGAGGCCGTGGCCGACGCGCAGGACGGCGACGAGCTGGAGTTCGATCCCGACACGCGCGCGCTGCGCAACGTCACGCGCGGGCGCGACTACGTGCCCGTGCCGCTCTCGCCGAAGGAGGACGAGATCCGCCGCTCGGGCGGCATCTTCGCCGTCGGCCGCCGCG
>CAZIXL010000879.1:0-1644 GCA_964542885.1 uncultured bacterium | reverse complement strand
TCGCGCCCTGCCGCTCGCGCTCTCGCGCCGGCTGCTCGCGGCGGGCGGGGCGGAGCCCGTGGCGCGGCTCTTCGTGCTGCGCCGCGGCGGCGAGGTGGTTTCCGGCGCGCTGGCGCTCGACGGCCCGCACGAGACGTTCGTGTGGTGGAGCGGCACGCACGCCTCGGCGCGCCGCCGGCACGCGTTCCCGCTCCTCCTCTGGAGGATCGTCGAGTGGGCCGCCGCCGCCGGGCGGGCGCGCGTCAACCTGGGCGCGAGCACCGGGCTCGAGCCCGTCGCCGCGTTCAAGCGCTCGCTCGGCGCCGACGTCGTCCGCTACCCCGTGCGCTGGCTCGACGCGCGGTTCGCGCCCGCGCCGGCGCGCGCGGTCGCATGGCTGCAGGCGCGCCTGCGCCGCCGCCGCCCGCGCGGGGAGGCCGCGTGAGGATCGCGATGCTGTCGAACGCGGCGGTCGTGCACACGCAGCGCTGGGCCGCGCACCTGCGCGCGCGCGGCCACGACGTGCGCCTGTGGTCGCTCGAGCCGGGACCGCCGGAGCTGGCCGCGCGGCCGCTGCCGTGCGCGCCGCTGCCGGGCGTGCTGCGCTACCCGCTCGCGCTGCCGGCGCTGCTGCGCGAGCTGCGCGCGTTCGGGCCCGCGATCGTGGACGCGCACTTCGTGCCCAACTACGGCCTGCTCGGGGCGCTGAGCGGCTTCCGGCCGCTGTCGATCGCCGCGTGGGGGAGCGACCTGCTGGTCTCGGGCGGACGCGACCCGTTGCAGCGCGCGCGCGCGCGGTTCGTGCTGCGCCGCGCCGACCTCGTGATCGCGGACGCGGGAAACCTCTCGCGGGCGGCGGTCGCGCTGGGTGCGCGGCCGGGCACGGTGCGCACGATTCCCTGGGGCGTCGACCGGGCCCGTTTCGCGCCCGCGCCCGCGCGCGAGCGGGGGCTGCTGCTCTCGACGCGCATGCACGAGGCGGTCTACGACATGCCCACGATCCTGCGCGGCGCGGCCGCGGCGCTCGCGCGCCACCCGCACGCGCGGCTCGTGGTGGCCGGGGACGGCTCGCTGCGCCCGCGGCTCGAAGCGCTCGCGAAGCAGGTCCTGCCCGCCGGGCGCTGGCGATTCACCGGCCGGCTCACTCCGGACGAGCTGGCCGGCTGGCTCGCTCGCGCGGACGCCTACCTGTCGGCGTCGCTCTCGGATTCGACCTCGCTCTCGCTGCTCGAGGCGATGTCGGCGGGCGCCATCCCGGTGGTGAGCGACATCGAGGGCAACCGCGAGTGGGTCGGCGACGGCGACGGCGCGCGGCTGTTCCCCTGCGGCGACGCGGACGCGCTCGCGCGTGCGCTCGACGCCGTGCTCGCCGAACCCGCCTGGTGCGAGGCGGCGCGCGCGCGCAACGCGGCCGTGATCGCCGAGCGCGGCGACTGGCACCGGAACTTCGCGCGCATCGAGGCGGCGTTCGCGGCGCTGGCGGCCGGGCGGCCGCTGCCCGCCGACCCGGGGGCGATCGCGTGAGCCGCCGGCGCCTGCTCGCGATCGCCTACTTCTTCCCGCCGCTGGCCGGCGGCGGCGTGCACCGCGTGCTGTCGTTCGCCCGCCACCTGCCCGCGCGCGGCTGGGACGTGACGGTGGTCTGCGCCGGCGCGGGGGACTACT
>CAZIXL010000878.1:0-1651 GCA_964542885.1 uncultured bacterium | reverse complement strand
CACCCTCCGACACGCTGCCCTCCCTCACCGCCGAGCGTGAAAGCCCCTTCGTTCCCGACTACTCGCAGCGCATCGTCCCGTTCACCGACGCGCGCACCGGTTCGCCCCATGCGTGGGTCACCCCGAATCCCTACCGCGGCCACGCCGACTGGGAGCGGCAGGCGGTTCCCGGCGACCCGTTCACGCGGCATCTCGACTTCATGGGGCTGCCGCGCGAGCGGTGCACAATCCGCATCTACACGGTCGCGGGCGATCTCGTGGACACGATCGACCACGACGGCTCGCAGGGAAACGGCGAAGCCGCCTGGAACCTGATCTCCCGGAACGGCCAGGACGTCGTCTCCGGCATCTACCTCTTCACCGTGGACGGCCCCTCGGGCCACCAGGTGGGTCGGTTCGTGATCATCCGGTGAGCCGGTTTCGCTCGCCCTTCCCGCCCGCTCCGTTCTAACCTGCCCGGCCATGAGCGACGCGACGCTTCGCTTCCCCGAGCGGTTCCTGTGGGGCGCGGCCACCTCGGCGCACCAGGTCGAGGGCGGCAACACGCTCAACGACTGGTGGCGCTTCGAGCAGGTGCCGGGCGCGATCCGCGGCGGCGGCGGCAGCGGCGACGCGTGCCGCCACTTCCTCAAGTTCGACGACGACTTCGCGCTCGCGGCGGCCGACGGGCACAACGCGCACCGGCTGTCGCTCGAATGGAGCCGGCTCGAGACGCGGCCCGACCGCTTCGATCCCAACGCGGTCGCGCACTACCACCGCGTGCTCGCGTCGCTGCGCAAGCACGGGCTCGTGCCCGTGGTGACGCTGCACCACTTCACGAACCCGCTGTGGATCGCCGACGCCGGCGGCTGGGAGTCGGCGGCCACGATCGAGGCGTTCGAGCGCTTCGCGCGCTTCTGCGCGCGCGAGTTCGGTGGCGAGGTCGACTGGTGGTGCACGGTGAACGAGCCGGAGGTGTTCGCGTTCCGGGGCTGGTCCGAGGGCATCTGGCCCCCCGGCGTGCGCGACAACTCGCGCGCGCTGGCCGTGATCGCGAACCAGCTCGAGGCGCACGGTCGCGCCTACCGCGCGATACACGCCGAGGACAAGCTCGACGCCGACGGCGACGGGCAGGCGGCGCGCGTCGGGTTCGCCAAGCATTACGTGCAGCTCGAGCCGCTGCGCGCGTGGCACCCGCTCGACCGGTTGCAGGCGTACTTCGAGAACCGGGTGTTCAACGAGGCGGTGCTGCGGGCGACCACCGAGGGGCGCATCGAGCTGTCCATTCCCGGCGCGACCGCCGTGAAGCGCGCGGTGCCGGTCCTCAAGGGCGCGCTCGACTGGATCGGGCTCAACTACTACACGCGCTGGAAGGTGCGCTCCCTCGCGCCGGTGCCGCACGTGGCGGCGCCGGGAGCGCCGCTCAACGACCTGGGCTGGGAGGTGTGGCCCGAGGGCTTCACGCGCGCGCTGGAGACGTCGGCGACACTCACGGGCGCTCCCGTGCTCGTCACCGAGAACGGCTTCGCCGACGAGCAGGACGCGCTGCGCCCGCGCGCGATCGTCGAGTTCGTCGAGGCCATGCGCCGCGCGATGGACGCGGGCACGCACGTGCTGGGCTACCTGCACTGGTCGCTGCTCGACAACTTCGAGTGGGCCGAGGGCTTCCACG
>CAZIXL010000877.1:0-1653 GCA_964542885.1 uncultured bacterium | reverse complement strand
GCATGCGCTCGAGCCCCGCGAGGTCGGCGTCCGGGTCGAAGAGCGGGGCCAGCGCGGGCAGCGCCGGGGCCGCGCCGGCACCGGCGTCTTCCCGCGGCCTGACGTCCTTTCGCTCCATGGGCTCCGTCGACTCCTGGGGATCCGTGCGACTGCGTGGGACGGCGGGCGGGTCTCGCCGGCGGCGGGGCCTCGAGCCCCGCCCGCGAACGCGCCGCCCTCCGTTATCGGCCGTTCCCGCAACGCTCTTGACCTCGCCGGGGGCCGTTCCTACCGTGCCCGCCACGCACTCAGCCCCGCCAACGCAGACCCACGACGGAGACCCACGTGGACCAGCCCAATCCCAAGCAGCAGCCCCAGCAGATCGAGATCGGCCTCGGCGAGCGCGAAGCCGAGGGGATCTACGCCAACCTCGTCTTCATCACCCACTCGCAGGCCGAGCTGATCCTGGACTTCGCCCGCGCCCTGCCGGGCCTGCCCAAGGCGCGCGTCTTCTCGCGCATCATCATGACGCCGCAGCACGCCAAGGGGCTGCTCACCGCGCTCGAGCAGAACCTCAAGAACTACGAGGCGAACTTCGGCGCGATCAAGCTCCCGGGCGAGCCGCCCAGGGGCAAGGAGCTGGGCTTCACGTCCTGAGCCGCGGCGGCCGCGGCGCGCGCGCTACACGCCGAGCTGCTCGCGCAGCGCTTCGTCCACCCGCGGCGCCACGCCGAGCAGCTCGCGCAGCATCGCGGGCGGGCGCACGAGCTTCGCGTCGCGCGTCGTGAAGCAGTGCTCGGTCAGGCCGATGGCGCACGTCTCGCCGTCCTCGCCGAGGATGCGGTAGCCGAAGCGCATCGTCGCGCGGCCATGGTCGAGCAGGCCGGTCGTGAGCGTCACCCGCTCGTCGTAGCGCGCGCCGCGGAAGTAGCGGCAGCGCGCCTCGACGACCGGCATGAGCACGCCGAGCTCGTCCTCGACCTCGCGGTAGCTGCGCCCGAGCGAGCGCAGCATCTCGGCGCGGGCGATCTCGAACCAGCGAAGGTAGTTCCCGTAATAGACCCAGCCCATCTGGTCCACGTCGCCGTAGCGCACGCGCAGTTCGAAGCGATGCATGTCAGCTCCCGGGGTCGGAGGGTGGCGCGGTCTTCCATCGGCGGTGCAGCCAGAACCAGTGCTCGGGCGCCCGGCGGATCTCCTGCTCGAGGCGCGCGGTGTGCCAGGCCGTCAGCGCCACCACGTTCTCCTCCGTGGGCCCTCCCGCGGGCAGGTGCCCGGGCTCGAAGTCCACGCGGTGCCGGCCGTCGACGCGGCGGCGGATGAACCCCGACAGGATGGGCACCTCCGCCTGCAGCGCGAGGCGGGCCGGCCCCTCCGGCGTGCTGGCGAGCCGGCCGAAGAACGGCACGAAGACACCGTGCCGGCGTGCGTCCTGGTCGGCGAGCATCGCCACCCAGTGCCCGTCGCGAAGCGCGCGGAAGATGCGCTTGAGCCCGCCCCCGAGCGGAATGATGCCCACGCCGGCGCGCCGGCGCAGGTCGGAGACGAGCGCCTCGGTGCGCGGGTTCGAAAGCGGCTTGACCACGAAGTCGATCGGGTTCAGCCGCGTGAAGTAGGAACCGAACAGCTCGAAGTTGCCGTAGAGACGCGCGTGCAGCCCCGCGGGGGTGGTCA
>CAZIXL010000876.1:422-1654 GCA_964542885.1 uncultured bacterium | reverse complement strand
CGAGGCCGCCGCGAGCGAATACGAGCCGATCGCGCCGGTCGAAAGCGAGCCGCTGGCGGACGCCGTGGCCGCCGCGCCGATCGAGAGCGAGCCCGAGCCGATCCCGCCGGTCGAGCTCGCGACGGAGCAGGAAGCCATCGCGAGCGCGCCCGAAGATCCCGTGGAGCCGGTCGCCGGGCCGCGCATGGCCGAGGCCATCCCGGACCACGCCGCGATCGAGCTCGAGCCCGCCATTGCGGCGGCGGAGCCCGCGACGGCCGCGACCGAGCCCGCAGCGGTGAGCGCGCCGTCGCCGGCCGCCGAACCCGACCCGGTGCCGTGGCTCGAAGACCGCCGCGTCGGTTCGCCCGGTCCGCGCCGTGCGCGGACGCTCGAGGCGCCCGAGGAGCGCGAACGGCCGAAGGTGGCGATCCACCGCCGCCCCGTCGTGTGGGCGATCGGTGTCGTGCTCGTGTTCCTGGTCGGCTGGCTCGTCGGCGGGCTCGCGAACCCGTCGGGCGACCACGGTGGCCCGCTCGTGTCCGCGCTGCGGGCGATCGGGCTCGGGCCCGCGCGTTTCACCGTGAACCTCGACACGCGCCCGGGTGGTGCGCACATCGAGATCGACGGCAAGCCGCAGGCGACGCGCACGCCGGCGACGCTCGAGCTGCCGCCGGGCGAGCACACCGTGAAGTTCCTCATGCCCGGCCTGGGCGGCGTGACCGTGCCGCTGAAAGGTCGCGGCGGCGAGAAGCTGACGATCTCCGAGTCGCTGAACGGCACGCTCGACATCCTCGACGCGGACGCGAACGTGCCGATCTCGGTGTCGATCGACGGCCGCAACGCGGGCTACGCGCCGCTCAAGGTCGAGAGCATCGAGCCGGGACTGCACGAGATCCACTTCAGCGGCCCCGGCATGCCGGCGTGGGTGCAGACGGTCGAGGTCGGCGTGCGTGGCTCGGCGCAGCTCGTGGCGCGGCCGATGAGCGCGCCGGCGAACGGCATCATCCAGGTGCAGGCGACGATCAACGACGAGGCGGGCTCGGCGCCGCTCTCCGGCGCGCAGGTCTACGTCGACGGCGACCTGCGCGGCGTGACGCCGCTGTCGATCGAGCTGCCGCGCGGCCCGCACAGCCTGCGCGTCGCGTGGCGCGGCGAGGCGGTGCCCGTGCAGGTGATCGACCTGCCCGGCGGCAACCAGCGCTTCGCGTCCTTCCAGTTCGGCCTCGACGCGCCGGTCGTGAAGGTCGAGC
>CAZIXL010000876.1:0-412 GCA_964542885.1 uncultured bacterium | reverse complement strand
CGGCGACGTGCGCGCCTTCGCGGCGGGCCAGGCCTCGATGCTGTCGGCCGCGATCTCGGGGATGGCCGCCTCCGACCTCGGCGAGGCGTGGCTGCGCGTGCGCACCGGCGAGGGCCTGTGGCGGCGCTACTCGATGACGCCGCTGCGCTCGCCGGGCCAGCTCGTCGTCGCGGCCGTGTTCCCCGACGGCGCGTTCGACCGCAAGGGCGAGACGCAGTGGTACGTGAGCGTGACGACCCGGCAGGGCGACGAGTACTTCTCCGAGATCCGCCGCTCGACGCTCGCCGGCGGCGGCAAGCCCGCCGCGCGACCGTAGCAGGGAGGTGACGCGAGCGGCGACGCTCCCGTCCACGTCGTGACCATCGGCGCCGCCCGGGCGAACGGGCGGCGCCGCCTGTTCGCAGGCCCGCGC
>CAZIXL010000875.1:0-1655 GCA_964542885.1 uncultured bacterium | reverse complement strand
AAGGCGTCCGCGAAGAAGAAGCCGGCGGCGAAGCGGCGACGGTAGGCCGCGCCGGCGGCCGCGCGGCGCGGCGCGCGGGCGTTGACGCTCCCCGGACGAACGCCTAACTTGCCTTCGCTCTCGGACCCACTCTCACCTTCCAGGGGACCTCCCATGCGTCGCGTTCTCGTCACCGGCGTCACCGGCTTCGCGGGCAGCCATCTCGTCGACTTCATGCTGGCGCAGGGCGGCTACGAGGTGCACGGCATCCAGCGCTGGCGGAGCCGCACCGAGAACATCGAGCACTTCGCGGACAGGATCACGCTCCACGAGTGCGACCTGCGCGACGCGACGAACACCCACGAGACGATCGCGCGCATCAAGCCCGACTGGATCTTCCACCTGGCCGCGCAGTCGTTCGTGCCCACGTCGTGGGTCGCGCCGACCGAGTCGCTGACCACGAACGTGCTGGCGCAGGTCAACATCTTCGAGGCCGTGCGCCGCCTGGGCCTCAAGACGCGCATCCAGCTCGCGTGCTCGTCGGAAGAGTACGGGATGGTGTTCCCCGACGAGGTGCCGATCAAGGAGACCAACCCGCTGCGGCCGCTGTCGCCCTACGCGGTGAGCAAGGTCACGCAGGACATGCTGGGCTACCAGTACTGGATGTCGTGGAAGGTCGACGCCGTGCGCACGCGCGGGTTCAACCACGAGGGCCCGCGCCGCGGGCCGGTGTTCGTGGCGAGCGACTTCGCCAAGCAGATCGCCGACATCGAGAAGGGCCGCAAGAAGCCGGTCCTGAGCGTGGGCAACCTCGAAGCGCAGCGCGACTTCACCGACGTGCGCGACATGGTGCGCGCGTACGTCCTGGCGCTCGAGAAGTGCGAGCCGGGCGAGGTCTACAACATCTGCAGCGGCAAGGCGTGGACGATCCAGAAGGTGCTCGACCACCTGCTCGGCCTGACGCAGGCGAAGATCGAGGTGCGCGAGGACCCGGCCCGTCTGCGCCCGAGCGACGTGCCGATCCTGCTCGGCGACAACACGAAGTTCGTGAAGGCGACCGGCTGGCAGCCCACGATCCCGTTCGAGCAGACGCTCAAGGACATGCTGGAGTACTGGCGATCCCGATGATGTCGTCCGGCGCCCCGGCGGCGAGTGCACGGCCGCGGCCCGCTCGGCTCGGCCTCCTGCCTCGCGCTCGCTGCATCCAGTCGGGCCTCGCGCCCTCCATGGCTTCGGCCCTCATCGGACGCACCGCGGCCGTGCACCCGCCGCCGGGGCGCCGAACACTTCCGGAATGACCGCTCCCGAACCCGCCGGGCTCGCGCGGCGGCTGGCCGCGAACACGATGCACGCGGCGTCGGGGCGCGTCGCCTCGATCCTGCTGTGGCTGGCGCTCACGCCCGCGCTCTACCGCGCGCTCGGCCCCGAGGGCTTCGGCGTGTGGTCGCTGTTCTTCGCGCTGAGCGGCTACCTCGGCGCGCTCGACTTCGGGCTCGCGCCGGCGACCACGCGCCACGTGTCCGCGGCACGCGCCCGCGGCGCCGACCGCGAGGCCGGCGCATTCGCGACCGTGTCGGTGCTCGGGTACGTCGTGCTGGGCCTCGCGTGGCTCGCGCTCATGCCGCTCGTGCGCGACCCGTTGCTGGACGTCCTGCGGGTGCCCGCCGCCGTGCGGG
>CAZIXL010000874.1:0-1656 GCA_964542885.1 uncultured bacterium | reverse complement strand
AGCCACACGACGCTGCGCACCGGCTGGCGCACGCGCCCGGACGAGAAGTCCGCCAGCGTGCGTTCCATGAGGTCCACGAGCGCGCGCGTGTCGAAGAGCGGCGCGAGGTCGGCTTCGGTCAGGACGAGCGGCATGGCGCGTACGGTACCCGGCGCGGGGGGCGTGCGCACGCACGAACGCGCGGCGCGAACGCGGCCCGCGCGCGCTGGGTTTCGCGCCGCCGATCGGCTAGCGTTCCCACCCATGTCCCACGCCCCGGCCGCACGTCCGTGAGCGCACGCTTCGACCGCCGCGCCTATCGCGAGCCGCGGCCGCGGCCGTGGCTCATCCGGCTGCTCGGCCCGGTCAATCGCCACCTGCTGCTCGGCCCGGTGCTCAAGCTCCGGCGCTTCGACCTGCCGGCCGAGGACCTCGCGCGCCTGCGCGCGGCCGTGAACCCGCGCACGGTCGCGTTCCTCGGCCCCAACCACCCCGAGTTCCTGACCGACTGGCTCATCGACAAGGAGGTCTCGCGCCGCGTCTCGCCGCTCATGGCGCACTGGGCGTCGTACGAGATCGTGAACGGCTCGCCGCTCACGCAGCGCTTCTGGCTCGCGAACAACCTGATCGCGAACGCGCCCGGCGGGGACGGCAAGGCGTACTCGGTGCGCTGGGCCATGGCCGGCCACGGCGTGCTGCTGCATCCCGAGGGTACCGCGACCTGGCAGGGCGACCGCGTGGGCCCGCTGCTGCCGGGCATCGTCGACATGGCCTTCGACGCGGCGAAGGCACTCGCGGCGGCCGGCGATCCTCGCGAGGTGTTCGTCGTGCCGCTGGTCTGGCGGCTGCGTTTCACCGCCGACCCCCTGCCGGGACTTGCGCGCGAGCTGGCCGCGATCGAACGCGCGCTCCCGCTGCCCGAGGGCCCGCGCGCCGTGCCCGAGCGCTTCGCCGCGCTCCTGGGCCGGCTGCTCGTCCGCCAGTGCGAGCGGCTCGCCTTGCCGGTGCCGGCGATCGACCCGGCCGCCCCCGGGCCCGCGTACTTCGGCGCGCAGGCGGCGACGCTCGCCGCGCTCCGCGAGGCGCTCGGCCGCGTGCACGCGCCGCTCGACGCCGATCCCGTGCGGGCGCAGCACCGGCTGCGGCGCTCGATCCACGCCCTCGAGAAGGTGGACCCCGAGGGCGCCCGGCGCGACCGCGCCCGGCTCGCGGAACTGCAGCGGCTCTCGGGCTTCGACCCCGCGCTCTACGACCGGGCGGCGCTCGCCCCCGAGCGGGTGGCCGAGGTGCTCAAGCGCCTGCGCGCCGCGCTCGTCACCCGGGGATTCGCGACCGTCCTGCACAACGTCGTGCCGGTGGCGGTCGCCCCGCGCGAGGTGCACGTGCGGGTGCCCGCCCCGCTGGCCGTTCGCGAGGCGCTCGGAAGCGGGGACGAGGACGGCGCGAAAGCCCGGTGGCTGGGCGCGTTGCACGAGCGGCTCCAGTCCGGCGTCGACGCGCTGCGCGAGCGGTTCGCGGCGGCCGACGCGGACCGCGCGCTCCCCAATCCCCTCGCCTCGGGGGCCGGCGAAGTCGACGGTGCAGTCGAAGCCTTTGTCGCGCTGGAGGGCGGCGATGTGTTCGAAGTCCTTGTCCTGGTTGGAGGCGTTCACGCAGAGGAAGTAGTGGGTGGGGGTG
>CAZIXL010000873.1:0-1660 GCA_964542885.1 uncultured bacterium | reverse complement strand
ATGGACGCGCGCACCTCGGGACTGCTGCTGCTGTCGAACGACGGCACCTGGATCACGGGCGTGACCGGCCGTTCCGGCTGCGAATACGAGTACATGGTGCAGGTGGAGGGCGACGTCAGCGACATGCAGCTGACGGTGATCGACGCCGGCATCGTCCTGCCTGGGCTGGGCCTGTTCCGCCCCATCAGCGTGCACGTGCTCAACCGCGAGCGGGGCCGCACGATGCTCTGCCTCACGCTGCGCGGCGGCCAGGCCCGCCAGATGCGGCGCATGCTGGCGACGCTCCGGCACAAGGTGCTCATGGTCCGCCTCGTGCGGCTGGGCCTCGTCCGCCTGGGTGACCTGGCCCCCGGCGGGCTGCGGCCGCTGACCGCCGAGGAGGTGGCGTCGTTCCGCGTCCCGGCGGGCGCCGCCGCGTCCGCGCCGGGCGGGGGCGCCGCCGCGCGCCGGAAGCCCGTGCGCCGCCGCTGACCATCCCCGCCGGGGCTCGCGCCCAGCCGCCGCCCCCACAGTCACAGATTCGAATCCCATTGATTGTTCGCCGCTTGGCAATCGCGACCAAATAACTCCCCAAATCGGGCCGGCGGCGGCGCGTCATCGATCACGCAAGTCGTTTTCAATTATGACATTATCCGCTTGATCTCCACCCGGTTCCGTCCAACATTGGCGCGGTTGCCAACCGCCACCCCTGCCCAGGGAGTTAGCCCATGATCCTCCCGCGTGGACTGCGTCGATCGGCCCTGGGGCTGGTCGGCAGCCTGCTCGCGGTGGTGCTCGGTCTGGCCGCCGGCGCCCGCCCGGCGGCGGCCCAGGATACCGACACCTGCATGATGTGCCACAACGACCGCGGCCTGACCAAGAACGAGCGCGGCCAGGTCACGTCGCTCTACGTGGACGTCGCCCAGTACGCCAAGTCCGTACACGGCAAGGAAGGCGTCGGCTGCGTGGACTGCCACCAGGCCCTGTCGGGCGTGGAGGACTTCCCGCACGCCGAGGAGCTCCCGGACGTCGACTGCGGCAACTGCCACGACGACATCGCCACCCAGTACGCGGGCAGCCTGCACGGCGTCGGCGTCGCCAAGGGCGTGCCGATCGCCCCGCGCTGCTGGACCTGCCACGGGGCGCACGACATCCGGCCCCCCGCGGACCCGGATTCCAAGGTCAACCGCTTCAACATCCCCATCATGTGCGGGCGCTGCCACAAGGAAGGCGACGCGATCCGCGAGTACGCCGAAGTGGCGCAGGACAGCGTGCTGGCGCACTACTCGTTCTCGATCCACGGCGAGGGCCTGTACAAGCGGGGCCTGACGCAGTCGGCCGTCTGCTCGGACTGCCACACCGCGCACAACGTGCGCAACCACAAGGACCCGAAGAGCTCCATCTTCCGCGACAACGTGGCCAAGACCTGCCAGCAGTGCCACGGCATGATCGAGAAGGTGCACGAGAAGGTCATCGAGGGCCGCCTGTGGGAGAAGGAACCGTCGAAGGTTCCCGTCTGCATCGAGTGCCACCAGCCGCACAAGATCCGGCGCGTCTACTACAACGAGGGCATGGCCGATACGGAATGCCTGAAGTGCCACGCGAAGCACGACCTGACCGGCACCACGCCCGGCAACGCCGGCAAGTCCCTGTACGTGGACCAGCAGAAGCTGGCCGCCTC
>CAZIXL010000872.1:0-1665 GCA_964542885.1 uncultured bacterium | reverse complement strand
AGCGGCGCCCGGGGTCGCGCCCGAGGGCGCGCACGACCGCGAGCACGACCGCGCCCGGCAGGTCGGGCCGCGCGGCGCGCAGCGACACGCGCTCGCCGCGCGCGTGCTTCTCGCGCAACTCGGCGAGCGAGCCCGCGGTCACCGGGTGCCGCCCGGTCACGAGCCGGAAGAGCAGCGCGCCGAGCGAGTAGAGGTCCAAGGGCGCGCCGGCCGGTCCGCCGTCCAGCACCTCGGGCGCGACCGAGAGCGGCGTGCCGGTGAGCGGCGCGCCGGTGGTGCCGGGCCCGGCCTCGCGTCCCGAGCCGAAGTCCATGAGCACGATGCGCCCGCCGCGCTCGCGCATGACGTTTCCCGCCTTGAGGTCGCCGTGCACGAGCCCGGCCGCGTGCACGGCCGCGAGCGCGCGGCACAGGTCCAGCCCGATCGCCGCCGCCTCGCGCGCGCCGAGCGGCCCGCGCGCGAGCAGCGCCTCGAGCGTCTCGCCGTCCACCAGCTCGGTCCACAGCCCGGCGCGCCCGTCGTGGACGTCGGCGCCGTGCACGACCAGCACGTTCGGGTGGCGCACGCGGGCGAGGCGCCGCGCCTCGGCGAGCATCCCGCGCACGAACGCCTCGTCGCCGCCCGGGTGCCGCAGCTTGAGCGCGACCTCGCGGTCGAGCGCGGGGTCCCACGCGCGGAACACCTCGCCGAAGGAACCTTCGCCCAGTTTCTCGCGCACTTCGAGCCCGCCCCAGGCGAACAGCACGGCCGCCGGCGGTGCGCCTTCGTCGCCGGCGTGCACGCCCAGCTCGCGCCAGGCGCGGGCGATGCGCGCGACCCGGCGCAGGCCCTCGCGGCCTTCCGAACCGCCGCCTTCGCCGAGCGGGGACTCCCAGTCGTCGTCGTGCCCGTCGGCGATCCGGCCCGCCGACTCGGCGAGCGCGTCATCCCTGCCGGTGCGCATCCATCTCCTCCGCGAGCTGGACGATCGCCCGCGTGACCAGCATGCGGGCGGCGTTCGGTGAGGTGCCTCGGCCCATCGCCTCGGCGATCTGCGGATAGCGGTAGCCGAACTCCAGCCTCATGATCACCGCCTCGCGCTGCGCCTCGGTCAGGCGCGCGAGCGCGGCCTCGTACGCTTCCAGCGTCTCGCGACCGACCTGCTGCTCCAGCAGCGACACGTCCGGCGACGCCAGTTCGAGCGCGTCCACGTCCTGCGTGGGGCGGCGGGTGGCGCGGCGGATCTCGTCGCGGACGGCGTTCAGCAGGATGCGCCGCAGGTAGGCCAGGAACGCCCCTTCGCGGCGGGCCTCGAACCCGTCCATATGATCCAACGCCCGGAGGAGCGAAACCTGCACGAGGTCGTCCGTGTCGGCCATGGAACGGGCGTGGCCGGGCAGCCGGCCGTGGGCCCAGCGGCGCAGCAGGGGCAGGAAGCGGGCGACGAGGCGGTCCCGCGCCCCGTCGTCGCCGCCGCGGACCCGCTCGAGGAGCAGGGCGGTGGATTCCAGGCCGCCGGCACCGGCGGGCGAAGGGCTGTCGGGACTGTCGCGATCCGGCAAGGCGGGAGTCTCCGCGTCGGGGACGGCGTCGGGACCGGGTGCGCGAGGAGGCTACCGGTCGTGCCGCCGGACGGTGAAGGCCGGCGGCCCCCGCCGGCCGGCGCCGCGGCCGCCCGGGCCACGG
>CAZIXL010000871.1:0-1666 GCA_964542885.1 uncultured bacterium | reverse complement strand
CTTCTCGCGCGAGCACATCGTGCGCTCGTGCGAGGGCTCGCTGCGGCGGCTGGGCGTCGACACGATCGACCTCTACATGCTGCACCGGCCCGACTACCTGGCCGACCCGCACGAGATCGCCGCGGCGTTCGAGCAGCTCGCGCGGCAGGGCAAGGTGCGCGCGTTCGGCGTGAGCAACTTTCGGCCGTCGCTCGTCTCCATGATCCGCGCCGCGTGCCCCATGCCGCTGGTCGTGAACCAGGTCGAGATCCACCTCGCGCGGCTCGCGTGTCTCGAGGACGGCACGCTCGACCAGTGCCTCGAGGAGCGCATCGTTCCCGTGGCGTGGAGCCCGCTCGCGGGCGGGATGCTGGGCGACGGCGGGTCGGTCGACGAGGCGAACCCACGCGCGGGCGTGCTGCGCGCCCTGCTCGCGCGGCTCGACGAGCTGGCCGCGCGCCACGGCACGAGCCGCACGGTCATGGCGCTGGCGTGGCTGCTCAGGCATCCGGCCGGCATCGTACCCGTGGTCGGCACCGTGAACCCCGACCGCATCCGCGACGCGGCGAAGGCGGACGAGGTGCAGCTGTCGCGCGAGGAGTGGTACGACCTGCTGGTGGCGGCGCGGGGTCAGGGGCTGCCGTAGGGCGTTCCCCGCGACCGGGCGGCGCGGGCGGGGCGGCGGTACGCTGACCCCTCAGCCGGCGCCGCCGGCGGGGAGTGACTGTGCCGAACTGCCTTTTCGTCTCGGACCTTCACGGCGACGAGACCCGATATCGGAAGCTGTTCGAGCGGATCCTCGCCGAGCGACCGCGCGGGGTGTTCCTCGGCGGGGACCTGCTGCCGTCGGGACTGTTCGGGTTCGTGACGCCCTCGGCCGGGCATCGCGACTTCGTCGGCGGATTCCTCGCCCCGGGCTTCCTGCGGCTTCGCGAGGCGTTGGGCCCGCACGCCCCCTCCGTGTTCCTGATCTTCGGCAATGACGACGCGCGGATCGAGGAGGCGGCCGTTCTGGAGGCCGCGACCCGCGGAGCCTGGCAGTACGCGCACGGGCGCCGGATCACCTTCGGCGACCGGGTGGTGATGGGCTACGCATGCGTGCCGCCGACCCCGTTCCTGCTGAAGGACTGGGAGCGCTACGACGTCTCGCGCTTCGTCGACCCGGGTTGCGTGTCCCCCGAGGAGGGACTTCGCACGGTGCCGGTGCCGGACGACGAGCCCCGGTACGGCCGCATCGAGACGGACCTGGCCGAAATCTCGCGCGGGGTCGCGCTCGATCGAGCCATCCTGCTCTTTCACTCGCCGCCCTACGACACGCCGCTCGACCGCGCGGCGCTCGACGGCCGCAGCGTCGAGCACGTGCCGCTCGACGTACACGTGGGCAGCATCGCCATCCGCCGGTTCATCGAGGAGCGCGGCCCGGCACTGTCTCTGCACGGGCACGTGCACGAGGCGGCACGCCTCACGGGAACGTGGCGTTGCCGGCTGGGGCGCACGCACGCCTTCGGCGCCGCCCACGACGGACCCGAGTTGGCGCTGGTGCGCTTCGACCCGGACGACCCCGGCGCGGCGACCCGGGAGTTGATCTAGCTCCTGCCGGCGGTGCCCAGGCGCAGTTCGCGCGCGGCGTCGGTCACGGCGCCGACCTTCACCGCGAAGCTCGATCCCCGGGCGAAGTCGTCGTCGG
>CAZIXL010000870.1:0-1667 GCA_964542885.1 uncultured bacterium | reverse complement strand
TTGCCCGTCGCCATCTCGTACAGCACGCAGCCCAGCGCCCACACGTCGCTGCGCGCGTCGGCCTCGTGGCCCTCGAGCTGCTCGGGCGCCATGTACTGGAACGTGCCGACGATCGTGCCCTCGGCCGTGAGCGCCTGCCCGACCGTGGGCGACTGCGTCAGCGCCGAGCCCGACGTGCCGCTGCCCGGGCGCTTCGCCACGTCGGCGGCGCGCGCGAGGCCGAAGTCCATGAGCTTCGCTCCCGAGCGCGTCAGCATGACGTTCCCGGGCTTCAGGTCCCGGTGGATCACGCCCGCACGGTGCGCGCGGTCGAGCGCGTCGGCGATCTGCACCCCGAGGCGCAGGATCTCGGCGCCGGTCATGGGCCCCTTGCGCAGCCGCGCCGCGAGCGTCTCGCCCTCGATCAGCTCCATCACCAGGTACTCGGTGTCCCCCTCGCTCCCCACGTCGAACAGCGTGCAGATGTTCGGGTGGTTGAGGCTCGAGACCGTCTTGGCCTCGCGCTCGAAGCGCGCGCGCACGTCCGGATCCGCCGACAGGTGCTCGGGCAGCACCTTGACCGCGACCTCCCGGCCGAGCCGCGTGTCCTTCGCGCGGTACACCTCGCCCATGCCGCCCGCGCCGAGCGGCGCGAGGATCTCGTACGGGCCCAGCTTCGTTCCGGGCGTGAGGCTCATCGGGAACTCCTTTGGCGGGCGAGGCGGCTGGCGGTCACTTCCGGTTCACGAGCGAGGCGAAGTCGGTCACGACCTCGATCACGCCCGACTGCTGCACCTTGGGAGGCACCAGCAGGAAGAACCGGCGGCCGTCGGCGTCGCAGGTCCAGAAGCGCGCGAGGGGGTGGCCCCCTGGGGCACCGGGAAGAGCGCTCGCGGCGTGCCGGGATGGAAGCCCTCGCGGGCGTCGATGTCCACGGCCATGAGGCCTTCGGTGCTCTCGTACAGCAGCTCGCGGCCGCCCTGCGTCCACTTCGGCCAGTAGCCCGTGGTCGTCGAGATCTGCCAGCGGCCCGGCGTTCCGGTCAGGCTCTGCACGTAGACCTGGGGATTGCCGCCGCCTTCGTTCGTCGTGTAAGCGGCCCATCGCCCGTCCGGGGACACGTCGCACTGGCCCATCCGCCGCTCGAGCCCCGCGATCGGCCGCACCGCGGCGCCCGCGCTTTCGGGGTTCGCCTGGAAGACCCCACTGAAGTCGGGCGGGTTCATCACCAGGCGCGAGAGCCCCGCCGACCACTGGCTGAGCAGCCATTGGCCCGAGCCGGGCAGTCGGATCGAGTCGCGCGCCCCGAGGCCGTCGGCCGACGAGATCAGCAGCAACGCATCGCCGCTCGCGGGCGATTGCGCGCATGCGAATCTCCTTCCGTCCGGCGACCAGACGGGCAACCCCGACGCGGCGCCGCCGATGGTCAGCTTGGTCTCGGTCGCGCGCTGGAGGTCGCGGACCCAGACCTCGTTCGTCCCGGACTGGGCCTCCTGCTTCTGGTACAGGAGGCGGCCGCCGTCGGGCGAGATCGCCGGGTTCGCGATCAGTCCGGTCGCCAGCGCGGCGGCTGCGGCTCGTCCGGTGCGATCGGCCTCGTAGAGCGTGAGCGATGACGTCGCGTCCCCGCGTGCGTAAGCGAGAACGCCTGTGCTCGAGACCGAAAAGTGTCCGGCCGAGCTGCCGGT
>CAZIXL010000869.1:0-1680 GCA_964542885.1 uncultured bacterium | reverse complement strand
GACCGAGGCGTGGATCGCGGGGTTGCAGCACGGGTGGGTGGACGGTCCCGCGCCGCTGCGGGCGCCCGCGGGCCAGGCCGGCCCGGACTCGGTCCTGCGCGCCGAGCGCGCGCTGGTCGACGCCGTGGTGGACGTCGCGGCGCGCATCGCCCACGAATCCCCCGCGCGCATCGCGCAGTCGTACGAGCAGGCGTGGCGCCCGGGCACGCTCGACCGGATCGCGCGCCAGGACACCGAGGCGACCGCGGCGCTGGCGTGGGCGCAGCGGCTGGACGGCTCGCTCGATTCGAGCCTGGCGGTCGTCGCCGCTGCGGCGCACGCGCGCGCGCTCGAATCGCGCGCCGCCGCGCTCGCGCACCGCGCCGATTCGCTGAACGCCGCGGTCGCGAAGGCCCGTGACGGCGTCGCCCGCCGTGCCGTTCAGCACGCGCTCGCCGCGCTCGAATCCGAGCGCGAGGGCCTCGACTACGGCCTCGCGGCCTCGGCGTGGGCCGTGGCGACGAGCCTCGACCACGCGGCCGACGCGGGCGGCGCCGACTCCTCGGCGGCCACCGACTCGCCCGAGGCCGCGCGCTGGCGCGACGAGGCCGTGACGCGCCTGCAGTTCTTCCTCGCCGCCCACCCACGGGCGGAGGCGCGCGGCGACGCACGCTACCGGCTCGCGGACCTGCTCGAGCAGCGCGCGCGCGTCGCGTTCCGCGCCCGCATGCAGCGCTACATGGAGTCGCCCTCGGGCGCGGTGCCGGTGCTCGAGACCGAACCGTCGATCGCCCTGCACCGCGCGATCCTGCGCGAGGACCCCGGCTTCCCGCACCGCGACGCGGTGCTGTTCGACCTGGGCGCGCTGCTCGCCGAGCGCGGCGACCCCGGCGCCGCGCCGCCGTTCCGCGCGCTCGTCCACGCCTCCCCGGGCTCGCCGCGCGCCCAGGCGTCGGGGCTGCGGCTCGCCGACGAGGCGTTCGACGACCGCCGCTTCCTCGAAGCGGCGCCGCTCTACCGCGCGGCCGTCGAGGGCGCCGACACCACGCTGCGCGTGATCGCGCTCTACAAGCTCGGCTGGACCGAGTTCCACGTCGACCGCTTCGACGCCGCGGCCGACGCGTTCGGCGAGGTGCTCGACCTGTACGGCGCCGGCCGCGTGGACGCGCGCATCCGGCTCGACGACGACGCCGAGGTGCTGCTCGTGCAGACTCTCGCGCGCGCCGGCGGCGCCGACGCGTTCACCGCGTGGTTCGACCGCCGCGGCCCGCGCCCCTACGAGAAACCCGTGCTGCTCGCGCTGGGCCAGCACTTCCGCAAGTACGCGCTGTTCGGTCCCGCGATCGAGTCCGACCGCCTGCTCATGCGGCGCTGGCCGGACGCGCCCGAGGTGCTGCAGGCCGCGCAGCGGATCGACGAGAGCTACCGCCGCTGGAACCATCCCGAGGAGCGCCGCGCGGCGCTGCTCGAGAACGCCGAGCGCTTCCTGCCGGGCAGCCCGTGGATCGCGGCGCAGGCGTCGGACTCGACGAAGGCGGCCGGCGACGCGTTCGCGCGCGCGGCGCTGCTCGAGGTCGCGTGGCAGCACCACGCCGCGGCCCGCGAGCAGGGCCGGGACGACGACTGGCGCGAGGCCGCGCGGCTCGAGGAGCGCGTGCTGGCCACCTGGCCGGACGACCCGGCGCACCGCGCGCTCGAGCT
>CAZIXL010000868.1:0-1680 GCA_964542885.1 uncultured bacterium | reverse complement strand
GAGCGGATTGAGTTGCGTGTTGGCGCCAGCGGCAGCCATGCGTCTACCTCCGGACGGATCGGTCTTGCGACGGGACGCCCCGTGTGGCGGATGGATCGGGGCGCTGCGGAAGCGAAGGCGAGCGGGAACGCGGGGCGCAGTATAGACGCGCGCTCCGAGCACGCTCAAGGCTCGCCGCCGGCAGGCGCCCGTCGCCGCCGCCGCCCGGCCCGGTCCTCAGCGCTTCGTCTTCAGCTGCCCGAACGACACCTCGACCCGGCTGTCGATGTCCGGGTTCGCGGTCGCCGGGCGGGCGCGCGCCAGCTCGGGGGCGAGCGCGCCGCCGGCCGGCAGCGTCTCGTCCTCCCAGCGCTCGATCCACCAGCGCGAGCTGTCGGGCTTGAAGCCCTTGTCCTTCAGCTCGGGCGGAATGACGGCCGAGTCGCCGCGCACGAGGTAGAACTTGGCGAAGCCGTTGACGTCGTTCAGCACGGTCGCGCCGCCCTCGTTCAGCGTCACGGCCAGGTTCACCTTCGAGCGGATCGACTTGTGCCACTTCGGGTCCTTGCCGGGCCGGTCGTCGGGCAGGCCGATCAGCGTCTTGTCGAGCGACAGGCTGATGTCCGCGGCGGCATCGCGGTCGGTGCTGCCCACGAACAGGCCGCGCGCCGTCCGCAACTCGTCCTCGCGCGTGAAGGGGACGTCGCGGTAGGCGTTGCCGGCCGAATCCCCGAGCGCGAACTGGAACCGGTAGTCGTCGGTGAAGATCTCCTCGTACTCGTTGATGCCGCGGTTGTTCCAGCACCACTCGAACAGCCGGATCACGTTCGCGGGCGAGTTGGGAACGGGCGCGGGCGCGCTCGTCACGCGCTGCGTCGAGACGAGCGGCGAGAACGGGTTGAAGCAGCCCGCCACCGCGAGCGTTCCGGTCAAGAGGGCGATCCAGGCGCCGATGCGTCTCACGTTCGTGCTCCTGCGGCTCATGATTGTGCGAGCGAGTCGAGGCGTCGCCGGCCGAGCGAGTAGCTCGTGCCGTCGGAGGGGTTCACGCCGACGTCGGGGTCCAGGCGGTCCTGCCAGCGCACGACCCACCAGCGACCGTCGTAGTACACCATGTAGAGGTCCACGTAGCCCTGCGCGATGGGTGTCGCGAGGTCCTGCTCGATCGAGTAGACGAAGTAGTGCCGGTGCAGCAGCGCCGTCTCGGTGCCGATGTCGTCGCTCGGCGAGAAGTTGTCCGCCGAGAAGGTCATCTGGTACGCGCCCGAGGTCAGCGCGCCGAACCGGTCGTAGAACTGGCGCTCCAGGTCCAGGTCCCAGACTGGGGCGTCGATGCCCGAGGTCTGCCCCCAGTCGGAGAGCACGACTGGGTCCATGAACGCGTAGAAGGCGCGGGTGTTCGGGCCGCTCGAGTCGGCCATGGCGTTGGCCCACGCCAGGCGGCCCGCGGTGCCCTTGTCCTCCATCGCCGAGACCAGCGTGGCGAGCAGGTGCTCGGGCGTGGAGAAGTCCTCCTTCACCGTCGTGCTCGTCGGCGCCTCGGGCGTCGCCGGGCGGAAGGGATTCACGCAGCCCGCCAGCGCGACGGCCAGGGCCGCGAGCGCCGGCAGGGCGGCGTGGCGCAGGGTGCGGATCAGAGTTCCCAGGTGAGTGTCAGGCTCCCGTTCCAGTAGTCGGTGATCGCCCGGGGGGAGGGAACCG
>CAZIXL010000867.1:0-1681 GCA_964542885.1 uncultured bacterium | reverse complement strand
GCGCGCCGCCAGTCGCCGACGGCGACCGCCGCCTCGCCCGAGCGCTTGCTCATCTTGGTCCGGTCCGGGTTCAGGATGAGCGCGACGTGCGCGAAGCGCGGCGGCGCGAGCGCCAGCGCCTCGTACAGCATGAGCTGGCGCGGCGTGTTCGCGAGGTGCTCCTCGGCGCGCAGCACGTGCGAGATGCGCATGGCCGAGTCGTCGACGACGCAGGCGAAGTTGTAGGTCGGCAGGCCGCTCGAGCGCAGCAGCACGAAGTCGCCCACCATGCCGGCGGGAAAGGCGACCGTGCCGCGGACGAGGTCGTCGAGCGACCAGGCGCGATCGGGCACGGCGAAGCGCAGGCTGGAGGGCTCGCCCGACGCGGCGCGGCGCGCGGACTCGTCGGCCGGAATCGCGCGGCAACGCCCGTCGTAGTGCGGCGGGCGGCCCGCGGCGAGCGCGGCCCGCCGACGCTCCTCGAGCTCCGCCTCGGTGCAGAAGCAGCGATACGCCCGCCCCGCGGCGAGCAACCGCCCGGCCTGCTCGCGGTAGAGCTCGAGCCGCTCGCTCTGCCGGTAGGGCCCGAAGTCCCCGCCGACGTCCGGCCCTTCGTCCCACGCGAGCCCCAGCCAGCGCAGGTCGTCGAGCACGCCCCGCTCGCTCTCCCCGCTCGAACGCTCGGCGTCGGTGTCCTCGATCCGCAGCACGAATCGCCCGCCGTGCCGCCGCGCGAAGAGCCAGTTGAAGTAGGCCGTGCGCGCGCCGCCCACGTGCAGCCAGCCGGTGGGGCTGGGCGCGAAGCGGACACGGACGGAGTCGGGGCCTGGGGCTGGGCTCAAGTCGGGCTCGTCGGGCGGAAGGGGACGGATCCGTGGGGATCGGGCCGGGTGGCTCATCATTGCAGGTCGTCGCGCCGCCGGCCAGCGTCGGCGCCCCCGGCGCCGCGATTCCGGTGACGCACGCCGATCGCGGGGCGGCGCGCCGACGACGCGAAGGCCGCGCCGTGGGGGGCACGGCGCGGCCGCGTGGGGGCAGGGTGCCGGCGGGCGCCGGCACCCCGGGGGATGCCGCTCCTTCTAGAACTCCTCGAAGTCGTCGTGCGTGCCGGTCTTCGCCGGCGCCACCGGCGCCGCGCCCGCCTTGCGGCCGCCCGCGATCGCCTTGAGCTTCGGCTTCGCCCGGCCCGCCGCCGGCGCCGCGTGCCGCGACACCACCGGCGCCACCGCCGACCCCGCCGGGCCGCCCTCGCCCTCGCCCAGCCGGAACCGCTCCACCAGCGCCATCATCTGCTGCGCCTGCGCCGCCAGCGCCTCCGACGTCCCCGCCAGCTCCTCGGTCTGCGACGCGTTCGACTGCGTCACCGAGTCCATCTGCGTCACCGCCGTGTTCACCTGGTCGATGCCCGTCGACTGCTCGCGCGACGCCGCCGCGATCTCGCCGATCAGGTCCGTCACCTTCTTCACCGACACCACGATCTCGTCCAGCGTCTGCCCCGACTGGTTCACCAGCCGCGAGCCCGCCTCGACCTTGTCCACGGTGTCCTGGATCAGACCCTTGATCTCCTTCGCCGCCGTCGCCGAGCGCTGCGCCAGGTTGCGCACCTCGCCCGCCACCACCGCGAACCCCCGACCCTGCTCGCCCGCGCGCGCCGCTTCCACCGCCGCGTTCAGCGCCAGCAGGTTCGTCTGGAACGCGATCT
>CAZIXL010000866.1:0-1682 GCA_964542885.1 uncultured bacterium | reverse complement strand
GCGCACGCGCCCTCGCTCGACACCATCGGCGCGCCCACCGGGTGCTCCGGCGTGCACTGCCTGCCGAACGCGCTGCAGTGATGCGGCTTCTTCAGGCCCTTCATGATCTCGCCCGCGATGCAGAGCGGCGATTCCTCGGCCCGGATCGCGCCCACGTCGAAGCGCTTCTCGGCGTCGAACGCCGCGTACTTCTCGCGCAGGCGGTAGCCGCTCTGCGGAATGACGCCGATGCCGCGCCAGGGTCGGTCGCAGGGCTCGAAGACCTCGTGGATGATCGTCTGCGCCGGCCGGTTGCCCTCGCGCGTCACGGCGCGCGTGTACTGGTTCTCGACCCCGGTGCGGCCCTCCTCGAGCATGGCCACGGTCATGTGGATGCCCTGGGCCAGGTCCAGCGGCTCGAAGCCGGTGACCACGATCGGCACGCGGTAGCGGTCGGCGATCGGCGGGTACTCCTCGAAGCCCATCACCGCGCACACGTGGCCGGCCGCGAGGAATCCCTGCACGAGGTTGTCCGGCGCCGAGAGCAGCGCCTCCATCGCCGGCGGCACGAGCACGTGCGAGACGAGCACCGAGAAGTTGCGGATGCCCTTCTTCTCGGCCTGCCACACGGCCATGGCGTTCGCAGGCGCGGTGGTCTCGAAGCCCACGGCGAAGAACACGACCTCGCGGTCGGGTTGCTTCTCCGCCAGTCGCACCGCGTCGAGCGGGGAGTACACGATGCGCACGTCGCCGCCCGCGGCCTTGACGCTCAGCAGGTCGTCTTTCGTGCCCGGCACGCGCAGCATGTCGCCGAACGAGGTGAACGTGACGTTCGGCCGCCGGGCGATCGCCAGCGCGCGGTCGATCTGCTCGAGCGGGGTCACGCACACCGGGCAACCCGGCCCGTGCACGAGGGTGATCTCGGGCGGCAGCAGGCGGTCGAGGCCCGACTTGATGATCGTGTGCGTCTGGCCGCCGCAGATCTCCATGAGCGTCCACGGGCGCGTGACGATGCGGCGCGTGGCCTCGAGGAACGTGCGCGTCGCGCCTTCGTCACGGTACTCGTCGACGTACTTCACGCGCCGGGCCCCTTCGCGCCGGGCGGCGCGTCGTCGGGCTGCGGGATGTCGAGTTCGGCCAGCTCGCCCATGCGCGTGAGCGACTCGAAGACCTCGCGCGCCTCCTGCTCGTCGACCTTGCTGAGCGCGAAGCCGACGTGGACGATCACGTAATCGTCGACCTGCACGTCGGGCACGTACGCGAGGCACACCTGCTTCGAGATGCCGCCGAAGTTCACGGTGCCCATCGTCATGCCGAGCTCGTTCGGCTCGACCTTCGTGACCCTGCCGGGAACGCCGAGGCACATGGCGCGGTCCTCTTTCTATGGAGTGGGCCCGGTGCCGGGCGCCCGGGTGTTCGCGAGGCGGGCGGCCGCGACGGCCGCCTGCCCGAGGCTCACCCCGCCGTCGTTGGGCGGCACGAGCCGGTGCAGCAACACTTCGTGGCCCGCCGCCCGGAGCGCGGCGTGCGCGCCTTCGGTGAGCCGCCGGTTCTGGAAGCAGCCGCCGCTCAGGACCACCCGCGGCGCGCCGACGGCCGCGGCCACCTGCACGATGGCGCCGACGAGCGCGCCGTGCGCGCGCGTCGAGATCGTGCCGGGGGCCGCACCCCTCGCGACGTCGGCCAGGATCGCCTCGAGCATC
>CAZIXL010000865.1:0-1683 GCA_964542885.1 uncultured bacterium | reverse complement strand
TCGCGAACAAAGCGCGCCCGTGAAGGTGGCGGTGACCGGGGCGGGCGGCCTGATCGGCCGCCCGCTCTGCGTGCGGCTCGCGGCCGCCGGCCACGAGGTGGCGCGGCTGGTCCGCCGGCCCGCGCGTGCGGCCGGCGAGATCGCCTGGGACCCGGCGGCGGGCACGCTCGACCGGGCGGCGCTCGCGGGCGTCGAGGCCGTGGTGCACCTGGCCGGCGAGAGCATCGCCGACGGGCGCTGGACGACCCGCCGCCGCGAAGCGCTGCGCGCGAGCCGCGTCGACGCGACGCGCCTGCTCGCCGAGGCGCTGGCGGGGCTCGCGCCGCGTCCGCGCGTGCTGCTTTCGGCGTCGGCGATCGGCGTCTACGGCGACCGCGGCGACGAGTGGCTCGAGGAGTCCTCCTCGCCGGGCGCGGGATTCCTGGCCGACATGGCGCGCGCCTGGGAGGCGGCGGCGCAGCCGGCCGCGCGCGCCGGGATCCGCGTCGCGCACCCGCGCACCGGGCTCGTGCTGGCGGCGCACGGCGGAGCGCTGGCGGCGATGCTGCCGCTCTTCCGGCTGGGCCTCGGGGGGCCGCTGGGCTCGGGGCGCCAGTGGTGGAGCTGGGTCACGCTCGACGACACGGTCGCGGCGCTCGTGCATGCGCTCGGGCACGACGACGTGCGCGGGCCGTTCAACGTGGTCGCGCCCACCCCGGTCCGCTGCGGCGCGTTCGCGCGGGCGCTGGGCGCCGCGCTGCACCGCCCGGCGCTGCTGCCCGCGCCGGCGTTCGCGCTGAGGCTGGTGATGGGCGCGCAGCGGGCCGACGAACTGCTGCTTTCGAGCGCACGCGTGCGCCCGGCCGTCCTCGAGCGCACGGGCTTCGCCTACGCCCACCGCGTGCTGGGCCCGGCGCTCGCGCACGTCCTGTCGGCGCGTCCCGCGGCCTGAACGGACGCGCCGGGGGAGGCGCCCGGAGTTCCCCTGCACGGAGTTCCCCGGCGCTTGCAGTGCCCGAATCGTCCGGGCTACCCTGCCGCCCGTGACACTCCACTTGCGCCACATGATCGCGGCCGCCGCGGCGCTGTTCGTGGTCGGATGCTCCGTCTCGCCTCCGCCGGAGCAGGTGTCGTTGCCGCCCAAGCCGCCGCCGTCCGTCGTCGAAGGCGCGCCGGACACGGCGGGCACGACCATCGGTTCGCCGAACGCGCTCTACACGTACAAGTTCAAGCAGACCGAGCCGGGCGGCGACTTCAACTACCGCGACCGCGACCTGTCGTTCTACTTCCGGCCGACGCCGACCGCGCTCTACTTCCGCGTCGAGAACCTGCAGGGCCGGCCGGTGTGGATCGACTGGGACCGCAGCCAGTTCCTGGACGCGAACGGGCGCATCGGCAAGGTCGCGCACGGCACGACGCGCTGGAGCGAGCGCTACGGCACGCAGGCGCGCACGCAGGTGCCGGCACAGCAGCAGTTCAGCGACTACGTGTTCGCGATGGACGACCTCGTGGACCCGGGCTCGACCGGGGGCGAGGACGACCAGCCGCACCGGCCCATCCTGCCCGAGGACCAGAGCGCGCCGATCTACTCGGGCCGCAGCTTCGGCGTGGACCTCGAGTTCCTGATCGAGGACCGGCCACGCACGTACACGTTCCGCTTCCAGGTCGCGAGCGTCATTCCGCGCTGATCGCGGCGGCGCTCCT
>CAZIXL010000864.1:0-1685 GCA_964542885.1 uncultured bacterium | reverse complement strand
GGCACGTTGCTCGCCGAACCCGGGGCCGCGGCGAGGAGTCCCGGCGACTGGAACCAGGCGCTCATGGAGCTGGGCGCCACCGTGTGCACGCCGCGCGCGCCGCGCTGCGGCGCCTGCCCGGTGCGGCGCGGCTGCCGGGCGCACGCGCTGGGCCGGCCGGAGGCGTTCCCGCCCGCGGCCGCGCGCCGCGGCACCGAGCGCGTGCGCCGCGCGATCGCGCTGCTCGAGCGCCGCGGCCGGCTGCTCGTCGCGCGTCGCGAGGGCGGACTGCTCGACCGCCTCTGGGAACCGCCCGGCGTCGACCTGGCGGACGGCGAACCCGCGGGGCCCGCGCTCGCCGCCCGGCTCGCGTCGCTCGGCGTGCGCGCCGCGCTCGAGGACACGGGCAAACGCGTGAAGCACGCGATCACGCATCGCGCGATCGAGGTCGAGTTGTGGCGCGCCGCGCCGCGCCGGCTGCCCCGCGCGGGCGCCGCGCTGCGCTGGGCCGACCCCGGCTCCCGCGACCTCGCGCTCACCGCGCTGGCGCGCAAGGCGTGGCAGGCGTGCGGCGGGTCGCGGCTCGTGTATGCTGCGGCGCCGAAGCCCCCGGCGGTCGCGCGCCGGCCGTCGCGGCGGAGTTGATCTCCCGCCGGGACGCCTCGGCGGATTTCGTTTGGCGTTCACGAGTTCCGATGGCAGGTTGTCATGCCTGCCTCTCACGCTCCGTGCCCCCCGCGTGGGGGCGAACGACAACCCCCAACCGAAATCGGTGGCCGTGGAACCTCCGGTGACCAACCTGATCGAAGCCGAAGGACTCGTCATCGCCAGCGCGACCGACGTCGGGCGCCGGCGGACGGGCAACGAGGACTCCCACGCGCTCTGGGTGAGCGACGACGGCGCGGTCCGGGCGCGGCAGGGCATGCTGTTCGTGGTCTGCGACGGCATGGGCGGCGCCAGCGCGGGCGAAGTGGCCAGCCGGCTCGCCGTGGACACGGTCGTGCAGACCGTTCGGGCCTCCGGCGGCGGCGACCCGGCCGAGGCGCTGCGCGAGGCGATCGAGGCCGCGAACCACGTGGTGCACACGCAGGCGAACGCGAACGCGGACCAGCGCGGCATGGGCACGACGTGCACGGCGCTGGTGCTGCGCGGCGGGTCCGTGTGGGCCGGGCACGTGGGCGACAGCCGCGCCTACCTCGTGCGCGGCGGCAAGGTCCAGAAGCTGACGCGCGACCACTCGCTGGTCGCCGAGCTGATCGAGAAGGGCCACCTCACCGAGGCCGAGGCCAAGCACGACCATCGCCGCAACGTGGTCACGCGCAGCGTCGGCGCGCTCGACACGGTCCAGGTCGACGCCGAGCGCGTCGGGGAGCGGCTGCGGCCGGGCGATGCGCTGGTCGTGTGCAGCGACGGCCTGCACGGCCAGGTGACCGACTTCGAGATCGGCCAGATCGCCACGGAGAGCGCGCCCGACGAGGCGTGCCGCAACCTGATCGAGCTGGCGAACGAGCGCGGCGGCCCGGACAACATCACCGCGATCGTCGCGCGCGTGGCGGGCACCGCGCCCGCGGCCGCCGAGCCGCCGCGCGGTGCCGAAGCGGGCGAGCCGCGGCGCGCGCTGCCGCCGCACCTGGGGATGCTGATCGGCGCCGCCGTGGTGCTGGGCGTGCTCGTGCTGGCCGTGGGCTGGCTGCTCTTCGGCCAGC
>CAZIXL010000863.1:0-1685 GCA_964542885.1 uncultured bacterium | reverse complement strand
CACCGGCACCCCGAACCCGCTGCTCGCGGCGGACGGGGCGATCGTCGGCGGCGACGAAGGCTGGCTCTACGACGCCTGGCTCTACCGCACGGGCACGCCGAAGGCGGGCGACAAGTTCGTGATCATGGTCGGCGACCGTCCGGCCACGCCGAACGACACGCTCGTGATCACGACGAGCAAGGCCGCCAGCGGTGACGTCGCGCTGCAGAAGTCGAAGCTCGACCGCATCCGCGTGGTGCCGAACCCCTACTACGCGCACTCGGCCTACGAGCTGTCGTCGCTCAACCGGATCATCAAGTTCATGAACATGCCGGAGCAGGCGACGGTTCGCATCTACAACCTCGCGGGAGACATCGTCCGGACCCTCCACAAGACGGACGCCGCATCGTCCATCCTCGAGTGGGACCTCCTCACCGACAACCGGCTGCCGGTCGCGAGCGGCGTGTACGTCTATCACGTCGAAGTACCGGGAGCGGGGCAGACGTTCGGGAAGATGGTGGTCTTCGTCGAGAAGGAACGGTTGTCCAACTTCTAGGAGGGCATGGTCATGAAGAACGGAAGGAGCCTGCCGATGAAGGGCACGATGGCCCGACTCGTCCAGCGCGCGCTCGTCCTGACGGCCCTCCTGGGCCTGGCGGCCGGCCCGGCGTTCGCCGGGTCGCAGGCCCGCAAGGGCACCGCGGGCGCGATGGAACTGCGCATTCCCGTCGGCGCGCGCGGCACCGCCCTCGGCGGCGCCGTGGCGAGCGACATCACCGGCGTCGAGTCCATGTTCTGGAACCCGGCCGGCCTGGCCGAGGTCACCGGGACGGACGTCATGTTCTCGCACCAGAACTACTTCGCCGACATGAAGCTGAACTACGCCGGCGTGGCCACGAACGTGGGCGCGCTGGGCGTGCTCGGCATGAGCGTGAAGGTGCTGTCGATCGGCGACATCATCGTCACCACGGAACAGGCGCCCGACGGGACGGGAGAGATCCTCACCCCGACGTTCGCCGTGCTGGGGGCCTCGTGGGCGCGGAAGTTCACCGACCGCGTCAACTTCGGCGGCTCGCTCAGCTACGTGACCGAGAGCGTCGCGGACAACAACGCCAACGGCCTCGCGTTCGACTTCGGTGTGCAGTACATCACCGACTGGCACGGGTTCCGGATGGGCATGGTCATCAAGAACTTCGGCACGTCCATGCAGTACGACGGCCCGGGGTTCGAGATCAGCGTCCTCGATCCCAACCAGGACCCGAACGCGGGCGTGCACAAGGTCTCGTACGAGGCGTCGAAGTTCGAGATGCCCTCGTACCTGCAGCTGTCGGCCAACTACAACATCGTGCAGTCGTCGAAGGGCCGCCTCACGGCGCTCGCGGCGTTCCAGAACAACAACTTCTCCGGTGACAACCTCCGGGGAGGCCTGGAATGGACGTACCGCGACCTGTTCGCGCTGCGGGGCTCGTACTTCGGGAGCTTCGACGGCACGATCGACCAGGTGACCGGCGACGAGACCTACAAGTTCAAGAGCGGCGACGACCTGTACAGCGGCTGGGCGTTCGGCGCCGGGATCAACACCCGGGTCGGCGAGGCCTCGAAGCTGGGCGTGGACTTCGCCTACCGCCCCATCAAGGACAGCCTGTTCGACGACACGTACGAGCTGGGCGTGCACCTGCGCTTCTGAGCCGGTGCGCGACGCAACA
>CAZIXL010000862.1:0-1686 GCA_964542885.1 uncultured bacterium | reverse complement strand
GACATCATGCACGGCGCGATCGTCTCGCTGGTCGGCCGCTCGGTGCAGCTCATGAAGCGCGTGAAGCTCGAACCAGAGTTCACGCTCATCGGCGGCATCCTGCGCTTCGAGACCATGGGCCGCGTCGTGAAGGAGGCTCTGAAGAGCGACGTGAACGTGCCCGAGGGCGACCTCGTGCAGTACGTGTCGGCCTACGGCGCGGCCCTTCTCGGCCAGCGCCGCCTGGACGTGCTGGGCACCAACGCGCCGCGCGCCGCAAGCGCGGCCGGGGGCCGTGGATGACACCGGAAGCGCCACGATCGCAGGCGGGCGAGGACGCGAATCTCCCCACGCGCCCCCTCGCCTCGATCGTGCGCGGCGAAGCGCTCCGGGCCGAATCGGAGGCGCGCATCCAGCCCGATCCCGCCCGCGTCGCCGCCGGCTGGGAGCGCCGCTTCGTGATCGAGCGCGCACGCGTGGCCGACCTCGCGAGCCTCTACGAGGCATCCGGCTTCGAGGTCGCCGTGGACGCCGTCGCGCCCGAGCTGCTGCAGGACGAGTGCTCCGACTGCAAGCTCGTCGTGCGGCTGGACTACGTGCAGGTGTACGTGCGCCGGAAGGCGTGAGCGGGCGCGACGCGGGCTCGCCGCGCCCGCCTCGCGCTACCGGTACATGCCCTTGATCGCTCCCCAGGTCCGGTTCTGCACCGGGTCTGGCGGCGGGCAGTACCCGTTCCATCCCAGCTCGAAGGGGCTCTCGTCCGCGACCTGGGTGAGGGTGTAGTCCCCTTGTCCCGAAGACTGCATCAGCTTGACCTCGTACGGGACGATCATCTGGCATTCGAGGCAACCCTCGCACGCATCGGCCCCGGTCGACTTCGCGCGCTGGATCGTCACCCGGCACACGATGCGCTCGATTCCGTCCCCGACAAGTGAAATGTCCTGCACCGTGGAGATCCCCGCGGCGCCATCCACACGGAGCACCTTTCCGTCGGCGGACAGCGAAGTGGAGAGCACGGAGAACATCGGGGTCCCCGCCCAGAGATCCGCGCAACCCGTGGTCGCGATCGCCGTCGGGTCGAACGACATGCCGATCGCGTTCGCCCGGCACTGGCCCGTGCCGGTCAGCCACCACGGGGGCAACGTGCTCCGGTAGTAGTTTCCGACCGCCACGAGAACCCTGGCGCCGGCGAGGTGGGGCAAACTCACCGTCGGGAACACGCTGACGTAGAACACGAACGGCGCGCCCGTGTTCACGTCGCAGGCGAATCGCTTTTCGCCGACGCGTCCGTCGGCAACGCAGCCGTCCCAGTTGATGCCGATCCCGCTCTGCGCCCGGACCGCGCCGGCACCGAGGAGCAGGGCACCGCACACCATCGTCGCCAATCGCCTCATGCGGCCTCCTTCCCGTTCGCGGGAGGGGCGCCGCCCGCCCGCCGGGGGAGGCAAAATCGTACTCCCGCCCGCGCCGCCGGCCGAGGGCCATTCCCTACGCGTGCAGTTCCACCACGTCCCCGTCGTGCAGGGGGTGGTGGCGGTCGACCTGCTGGCCGTCGAACGCGGCGTGGCCCCAGACGCGGGCGAACTTGAGCCGCTCGGCGAGCTCGTGGTGCACGACGTGCGCGAGCTGCTCGACGGTGGCGCCGCGCTCGAGCACGAACGGCCGCTCGCGATCTGGCGCGTGCCCGGGCTGCTTCGCGTAGATGCG
>CAZIXL010000861.1:0-1690 GCA_964542885.1 uncultured bacterium | reverse complement strand
TGGGCGGGATCCCGGCGACGGTGCGGGTGGACAACACGAAGACGGCGGTCGTCCGCGGCGCCGGTGCGTGGGGCGAGATCAACCCGAGCTATCGGAGATACGCACGGGCGGTCCGCTTCCATGTCGACGCCTGCCCGGTGCGGCACCCGCAGGCCAAGGGCAAGGTCGAGCGCGGCATCGGCGCCGACCGCGCCTGGCGCGAGGTCGCCGCGCGCGACTGGTCCACCTGGGACGAGTTGCAGGCGTGGACCGACGAACGCGTGGCGCGGGAAGCGCGCACGCGTACCTGCCCGGCGACGGGCACGAGCGTGTGGGAGGCGTGGCAGGCGGAGCGGCCGAAGCTCGCCGCGGTGCCCCTGCTGCCGGAGCCGTTCAACCTGGTGGCGACGCGCACGGTGGCGCCGGACTGCACGGTGGCGTTCGAGGCACGGCGTTACTCGGTGCCGTTCGCGCACGTTGGCCGCGTCGTCACGGTGCACGGCTGCAGTCGCGTCGTGCAGGTGTGGGCGAACGGTCGCGTCGTCGCCGAACATCCGCGCCACGGGCGCGAGCGGATCATGGTCGACCCACGACACTACGAAGGCGAGGCGACCGACACGGTGCTGCCGCCCCTGCCGCTGGGGCGGATGGGTCGCCGGCTGCAGGAGATCGCCGCGCTCTTGCCGCAGGCCCGGCCGCTCGACCTGTACGCGGCGCTGGCGGAGGTCGCACGATGAAGCCGCGCGTGACGAACCCGCCCGTCGATCTCGATGTCACCCGCGAGCGGCTCACGAAGCTCGGGCTCACGCACGCCGCCGAGCAACTCGCCACCTGGCTCGCCGAGGCCGTGGCCGAGGAGACGCCGCCGCACCGCTTCCTCGACCGGATGCTCGAGCACGAGCTCACGGCGCGCGACGAGCGGCGTGTGCGCACCTCGCTCGTACTCTCGGCGCTGCCCACCGGCCAGACGCTCGCCAACTTCGACTTCGCGTTCCAGCCCGCGCTCGAGCGCAGCCGCATCGAGACGCTGGCCACCTGCCAGTGGATCCGCGAGAACCGCACGCTGCTGATCCAGGGCCCGCCGGGCGTCGGCAAGACGCATCTCGCCGTCGCGCTCGGCATGCGCGCCGTCGAGCTCGGCTTCGGCGTCGTCTTCTACCGGCTCGAGGACCTGCTCACGGCCCTGAAGCGCGACGCCGACCTGCCCACCCGGCGCCTGCGCAGCAAGAAGTACCTCTCGAGCTCGTTGATCATCATCGACGAGGTCGGCTTCGAGCCGATGACCCGCCAGGAGGCGAGCCTGTTCTTACGCCTGGTGAGTCACCGCTACCAGCGCGGCAGCATCCTGATCACGACGAACAAGGGCATCCGCGACTGGCCCGAGGTCCTCGCTGGCGACGAGATCCTCGCCACCGCGATCCTCGATCGGCTGCTGCACAACAGCCACGTGCTCGACATCAAGGGCCGCAGCTACCGGTTGCGCGACCTCGAACGCGCGGTCGCCCAGCAGGGCGCATAGGCCACTGCGGGAGACTGGGTGTCGTCTACGAAGGGGGGTGAGCGCCGAAGTCGCAGTCAGAAGCGCAGTTCACCGGAGGCAGGGTGCGGAAAACTGGGTGTCGCCTAACTGCGGAACACTGGGTGTCGCTGGACAGTTGTCGTAGCCACGACCCAGAATCGGTGCCTCCGTGATCGAGGGGCACCGCAATGC
>CAZIXL010000860.1:0-1691 GCA_964542885.1 uncultured bacterium | reverse complement strand
CCGAGCAGCCGGTTGTCGGCGCGCCAGCCGCAGCGCGCGCCGAGCACTTCGTGGCGCGCGACGGTGCGCAGGTTCGGCACGTGCGTGTCGTCGAGCCTCGCTTCAGCGCTCGCGACGACGCCGATGCCGGCGAGGCCGGTCGGCCCCGCGAGCCGCGCGCTCAGCCGGTCGAAGTGCGTGGAACGCCGGCCATCGGTCTGCCAGGTCGCGAGTCCGGTCCAGCGCGCCGTCGGATCGGCGGGCACGAGGCGCAGCGTGCCGGCGAGCCCGCCCGCGTGGGAGGCCTCGAGCCCGCCGGTCAGCAGTTCCGCCTCTTCGAGCGCCGCGAGCGGCAGCTCGGGCGCTGCGCCGCGCAGCGGATCGTTGAGCGTGACGCCGTCGAGCTCGACCGACAGTTCGCCCGGGCGCGCGCCGCGCACGTGCACGACCTCGCCGTCGATCACGACGCCGGCCTGCGTGCGCAGCGCGTCCGCGAGGCCGTCGAGCGGCAGCTCGCGCAGCGTGCGCGCGTCGAGGCGCGCGCGCGTCTCGGAGCTGCGCGGATCGAAGCGCGGAGCGCGCACGAACACCTCGCCGAACGTGCGGCGCACGGGCGGCGCGGCGCGCACGGAGTCGGCGGTGGAGGACTCGGGAGTCGAGGCGGACGGCGTCGCGGCGAAGAGCGCGAGCGCGAGCCAGGGCGCGAGCGGCAAGGTGACGGACCCTTCTCACCCGGTGCGGTCGAAGGCGCGGGGCCGGAAACGCGTCCCCGCGCGGCCGAATGTCCTCGCGGACCGGCGTCGAATCAAGCCGAATCGGCGTCGAGCGCGGGCCGCGATCGGCGGCGGGCGAGCCTTGACCCGCCCCGGAACGCGCCCCTAGAGTCCGCCGCCACGCACGTTCTCGACACCCGGCGAGGCGCTCGCCTCGCGGCCTCGATGGCCTTCTCCTTCGAACTCACGGCAACCGATCCCAACTGTTCCGCGCGCGCGGGACGCCTCGTCACGGCCCACGGCACCGTCCACACTCCGGTGTTCATGCCGGTGGGCACGGCCGCGTCCGTCAAGACGCTCACGCCCGACGAACTGAACGCCGCGGGCGCCGAGATCATACTGAACAACACGTACCACCTGTGGCTGCGCCCCGGCGTCGAGACGGTTCGCGCGCTCGGCGGGGTGCACCGCCTGATGAACTGGAACGGCGCGGTGCTCACGGACAGCGGAGGCTTCCAGATCATGAGTCTCGCCGAGCTGCGCCGGATCACCGACGAGGGCGTCGAGTTCCGCTCTCACCTGGACGGCACCCGCATGCTGCTCACGCCCGAGGAGGCGATCCGCGTGCAGGACGGGCTCGGCACCGACATCGCGATGTCGCTCGACCAGCTCGTGGACCTGCCCTCGCCGCCCGAGACCGTGCGGCAGGCGGTGGACCGCACCGTGCGCTGGGCGAAGCGCGGGCTCGAGGCCCGCGACCGGCTGCGCGAGGAGGGAAAGGGCGCGATGGCGCTGTTCGGCATCAACCAGGGCGGCGTCACCGCGGCGGAGCGTTCGCGCTGCTTCGACGCGCTCGGCCGGCTGCCGTTCGACGGCTTCGCGCTCGGCGGCCTGTGGGTCGGCGAAGGGCGCGAGCTCGGGCTCGAGATGGTGGCGCACGACTGCGGGCGCTTTCCGGCCGACAAGCCGCGCTACCTCATGGGCGTCGGCACCCCCGAA
>CAZIXL010000859.1:0-1695 GCA_964542885.1 uncultured bacterium | reverse complement strand
GCAGCGCCGCCGCGAGCCCGACGCGCGTGCCCTCGTCCTCGGCGTGCTCGAGCAGGCGCAGCAGCGTCGCCGGGCCCGTGAGCGGGTCGTCGCCCTCGAGCGGCACCAGCGAGGCGAACGTTTCGCCCGCGACGGCGACCGCGCCCGGCGAAGGCTCGTGCAGCAGGAACGGCAGCAGCGCCAGCACCGGCGTGCCGCCCTGCTCGACGGCAGCGGCCACGCGGTCCAGCAGCTCGAGCCGTTCGCCCTCGGCGGCGCGCGCCACCAGGTCGGGATAGAGCGCCGCGAGCGCGGCGGCCACCTCGGGATCCTGCGTGTGGCCGTAGAACAGGCACTGCTGGAACGTGACCAGCAGCAGCGCGTCGGCGTCGAGCGTCGCGCGCTTCTCGGGATCGCGCGCGAGCTCGGCGAGCTGCGCGAGCCACGCCGCGTCGGCCGCGTCGCCCGCCTCGTCCGCGCGGCTCGCGCGCTCGCCGCCGCGCCGCCCGTGCGCCCTGCCCCGATGCCGGACCATCAGCCCCTCCCCGCCCGCGCGGGCGGCCCCGCCGCACCGCGTGTCCCGGCCGCCGGGCGGCGGACGGGCCGGAACGCGCAACGCGGGGTGCGCTGCCACGCACCCCGCGTCGCGGACGTCAGTGGTTCGCTCAGGCGCTCTTCGTGACGTTGCTCGCCTGCAGGCCCTTGGGGCCCTTCACGACTTCGAACTCCACCCGCTCGCCCTCGGCGAGCGTCTTGAATCCTTCACCCTGAATGGCGGAGAAGTGCACGAAGACGTCCTCGCCACCTTCCTGGGAGATGAAGCCGAATCCCTTCGCGTCGTTGAACCACTTCACGGTACCAGTCGCCACTTCCTGCTCCTTTTGCCCGGGGTAATGCCCCAGCCGAAACTCACGCACGGACGGAAGTCCGCACGCCTCAACGCGGCCGAACGACGGACCAGCTCCCGAAAAAGCAACGGGCAGCCACGGTCGAGAGAATCCCCGCAGCTGCCACACCCGCTCCAGCGAGACATCAGCCCGGTTTCGACGAGGGGCAGTGTGCGGGCATCCGTCCCGCCGATCAAGTCCGATTCCCGCCGCGCCGGGCCCTCCCCCGGCCGAGGCGCCCCGGGCCGGGGCGGCGTTCGCCTGCACGCGACTCCTGCGCGTCCCGCGCAACCACCCGGCCCAGGGGACGCTCGGATCGGGGCCCGGATCAGGCTTCCGGGCCGCCCGGGCGCAGCGCGTGCGCCCTGGCGAGAAACGCCCGCGCCCAGCGTGCCCGCGTCCCCGCCGCCCAGGCGAGCCGCTCGGGCAGGCCGGGCTGGTCCAGCAGCGCCGGCCAGAAGCTCACGTACGCGAGCCCGGCGTGCGGATGGACGCACCAGGCGCCGAACCCGTCGACCGCCGGCCCCTCGCGCGCCTCCGCCTCGTTCAGCATCACCGAGGTCGACACCGCCCGCTCGGCGACCGGCTCGGCCTCGGGCGGCAGCGAGAGAGCGACCACGAGCCCGGGCCCGTAGACCGGGTGCGGCTGGGACGCGAGCAGGTGGAGCAGCGCGCAGGGCAGCTCGGCGTGGAGCCCGGCCTCGTCGAGGTGCGCCAGCGTCCAGGGTGCAGGGTCGAGCGCGGCGAGCGCCTCGAGCCGGCCGCGCGCGGGTGCGCCCGCTTCTGCGCCGGCCGCGGCGACGCGGCGCCAGCCTTCGAGCAGCGGGTC
>CAZIXL010000858.1:0-1700 GCA_964542885.1 uncultured bacterium | reverse complement strand
AGGTCGAGCGGGCCGGGGCCGTGCGGGACTCGGCGCTCGCGGTGATCCGCGCGACCGACGCGGGGGCGAACACGAACGACACCAACTACGTGTTCCTGCGCTTCGTGCTGGCCAGCCTGCCGGCGGGCTTCGTGGGCCTGGTCCTGGCGGCCGTGTTCGCGGCGTCGATGAACTCCAGTTCGTCCGAGATCCACGCGCTCACGTCGACCACGATCGTGGACGTCGTGCGCCGGCTCCCCGGCGCCCCGACCGACGACGCGAGGCTGCTCGGCTGGACGCGCGCGGTGAACGTGTTCTGGATCCTCTTCGCCAGCGTGTTCGCGCAGTTCGCGGGCCGCTCGGGCTCGCTCGTCGAGACCGTCAACCAGCTCGGCTCGCTGTTCTACGGCACCATCCTCGGCATCTTCCTGTGCGCGTTCTTCGTCAGGCGCGCGGGCGGGCCCGCGGTCTTCGCCGCGGCGCTGGTGGCCGAGGCGGTGGTCGTCGCGTGCTGGAAGCTCGACCTGGTCTTCTGGCTCTGGTTCAACGTGGTCGGCTGCGTCGTCACCGTCGCCGCCGCGGCCCTGCTCGCCGCGCTCGTGCCGGCGTGGCGCGCGCGCCCGGCCTGAAACGCGGCGGCCCCGCCGCACGGGGCGACGGGGCCGCGGGAACCGCGCCGGTTCAGCGTTTCGCCGCCCACTCCGCCAGCAGCTTCTCCATGGGCCCGACCTGCGCGGGCGTGACCGACGCGTCGGCCTTGCCGAGCGCGACCGCCTTCTTCATCTGCGCGACCGCGTCCTTGCGGTTGCCCGCCCGGTCGGCGACGCGCGCGGCGAGCGACAGCGTCTGGAAGTTCTCCTTCGCCGCCACCGCCTGCGCCGCCCACGCCGTGGCCTGCTCGAGCGGCCCGTCGTTGTCGAGGCACCACGCCGCGGCGCGCTGCGGCACGCGCCACGCGTCCGCCTCGGAGGCCGCGACGGCCGCCTTCGCGTCCTTGAGCACCTTCGCGTTCACGTCGACGGCGATGCGTACGGGCACCCGCAGCTTCTCCCAGCGCAGCGCGAGATCGGCCGCCGAGGGCGAGGCGAAGTCGAACGTGAACTGCAGCCGTTCGACGAACGCGGCCGCCTCGGGCTTCACCTGCACGCGCAGGACGTCCTGCGCGGGGTCGTACGTCGTGCCGCGCCACAGGTTCTTCTGCGGGCTGAAGGCCACGGTCCACTGGTCGCGGCCGGGCACGGTGACGATCGCGTAGGTGCCGGCCGCGAGCGGCTGGCCCTCGACCGTCACGTCGTCGCCGAACGTGAGCGTGGTGGCCGCGTTCGCGCCCGTGCGCCAGGGCTGGTCGTAGGGCACGAGGCCGCCCCAGATGACGCGGTCCTTCACGCCGGGGCGCGAGTAGGTGAGCGTGAAGTCGGTGGTGCCGATCGTCTGGGTGAGCCCCGCGCCCGGGCTCGGGGCGGGCAGGGTGAGCGTCGCCTGGGCGAACGCCGGCAGGGCGAACGCGGCTGCGGCCAGCGTCGCGACGATGGTCTTCCGGATGGTCATGGGGTCTCCGTGCGGGTCGTCGGGGGCGATGGCGCGGGAGCGCCGGGGTCGAAGCGCGGCACCCTAGACGCGCGCCCCCGGCCCTGCAAGCACGAACGCCGCGCCCACGGGGGGGCGCGGCGTTCGTGCGACGCGGCGGGCGCGTCAGCCGTCGGTGCCCGTGGCCTTCGGCT
>CAZIXL010000857.1:0-1704 GCA_964542885.1 uncultured bacterium | reverse complement strand
GAACGCGACGCCGTTCACCGTCGGCCAGACGATCCGTGGAACGGTGAGCAGCACGAGCGACAACGACAACTGGAAGTTCCCGACGGTGCAGGGCCAGACGTACGTGTTCTTCGTGGACTCGGTCCGCACGACGAGCTTCAAGTACACGCTGCGCATCTACTGCCCGAACGACACGGTCGCGCTCTCGCGCCTCGCCCTGAGCAGCGACGGCGCCTCGTCGTCGTCGGTGAACGTGCACGCGTTGATCGTGTGGACGGCGCCCACGACGGGCACGTACTACCTTCGCATGGCTCCCGCCGCGAGCACGGGCGGGTACCGCATCCGCACCGCCACGCACACGCCGGTGGCTTCGGATCGTGCGCGCGACCAGCGCGACGCGTTCGTCGTGGCCTCGAACGACGGGGTCACCTGGGGGACGCCGGTGCGCGTGAACGACGACCTGGGCCTGTACGACAACTGGCTGCCCGAAGTCGCGGTCGGCTGTGACGGCAACGCGTACGCCATGTGGTTCGACTGGCGCGACACGCCGTCGTCCTGCTTCGGCGGCTCGAACATCTACGTCACGCGCTCGACCAGCGGCGGCGCGACGTGGGCGGCGAACCAGGTCGCGACCACCGCGGCGACGGCGAACTGGACGCAGGTGCTGAGCAACATCGCGCCGAACCAGGGCGACTACAACGGCATGTCGGGCGGCACGCAGATGGGCCTGGCGTGGGCCGACGGCCGCCTCGGGGACTCGGACGTCTACACGGCGCGTGTGTCCACCGGCTTCGCGCTGGGCGCGTGCCCCGAGAACATGGTCGTGACGGCCGGGAACTCGGTGGGGACGGTGGTGACGCTCCTCAACCAGAACGTCCTGTTCCCGAACACGTACGGCTGGACGCTGACCTGCGATCGTAACTGGCCCGGGTTGCCCGCCACCGGCACGGTCAGCGCCGGCGCTCTCGGCGGCACGGGGATCCCGGTTTCGTTCACCGTGCCGGACACCGCCGCGCACAACGCCGTCGTGCACTTCTGCCTCACGGCGACCTGCAGCGGTGGCTGCGCCCAGACGTGCTGCTTCGACGTCACGGTCGACAACATCGCCACGCCGGCGCTGGCCTCGCTCGCCTCCGCGACGGCCGAACCCGGCCGCGTGAGCCTCGTGTGGCAGGTGAGCGAAGGGACGGCGGCGCGCGTCTTCCGCAGCACGGACGGCGTCGCGTGGGCGTACCTCGGCGACGCCGCCATCGGTGGCGACGGCCGGGTGAGCTTCACCGACACCGACGTCGTGCCCGGCACCCGCTACGCGTACCGCCTCGGCCTGACGTCCGGCGGCGCGGAGAGCTACGTGGGCCAGGGCTGGGTGGAAGTGCCGGCGTTCACCGAGTTCGCGGTGCGCGGCGCGTTCCCCAACCCGGCGAAGTCGGGCTTCTCGGTCACCTTCTCGCTGCCGTCGGCCTCGCCCGCGACGCTCGAGGTCATCGACCTCGCCGGTCGCCGGGTGGTGTCGCGCGAAGTGGGCACGCTGGGCGCCGGTCGGCACACGCTCTCGCTCGAGAACGCCACGCGCCGCCTGCCGATCGGGGTGTACGCGATCCGGCTCACGCAGGGCAGCCTCGTGGCCACGTCCAAGGTGAGCATCGTCCGCTGACGTTCGTGCGGGCCGCACGAAGCGGGGGGCCGGCGCCTGGCGCCGGCCCTTCGCGTTGGTGGCCGGAGGCT
>CAZIXL010000856.1:0-1705 GCA_964542885.1 uncultured bacterium | reverse complement strand
GCCGACGGCGCGGCTCGCGACGGCGCGCGCGAGGACGGCCCGGGCACGGTCGGGGGGACGCTCCGCTCCGGACATCCTGTCCTCCGCTCCGCTAGGCGTTCGGCCTGCTCCGGCATCCTGCCTCCCGCAGGCCTCTCGACTCCCCCCGACCGCGCCCGGGCCGGCCTCGCGCGCGCGGTGCGGGGCTTGGGCGTCGCGCCTGCGGAGCGGAGCGGCTCGGGTGCGGGCGTCGCGCCTGCGGAGCGGAGCGGCTCGGGTGCGGGCGTCGTGCCTGCGGAGCGGAGCGGCTCGGGTGCGGGCGTCGCGTGGGGTGCGCTTGCTTCGCTCGCGCGCCTGGTTCGATCGGTCGGGTTGACGAACATTTCAATTGACGCGATTCGCGGTGCGGGTGCGGCGCGATCGCGACCGGCTCGCTCGTCGCGCGTGTGCGTGCGTGGCGTGCGCGTGCTCATCGTGAACGTGGTACGGCGCGCGGAATCGTGGCTCGTGCTTGTTCGCGCGGCGTGCGCGCCTCTGCGGCACTCGAAATCGCCCGTGATACAAGAGTGCTCCCCGCATTCGCCCCTGCGACGAACCGCCCCCGTCGTGGAGTCGCGATGCACTTCGGATCGCTGTCGCACCTGTCGGACACGGCGCTGCTGCGGGAGTTCGCCGCCATCGTCGCTCGCCATCGGCTGTCCACGGCCGAGCTGCTCGCCGCCCTCGGCGAGATCGATGCGCGCCGGCTCTACCTGCGCACGCACCATCCGTCGCTGCTCGCCTGGTGCGTGGGCGAGATGCGGTTCTCCGAGGACGCGGCCAAGCGCCGCATCCGTGCGGCGCGAGCGGCGCGCGCGTTCCCGGCGATCCTGCCGGCGCTGGCCGACGGGCGGCTCTCCCTGTCGACGGTGCTGGCGCTCTCGCACCACCTGACGCCGGAGAACGGCCCGGAGCTGCTGGCGGCGGCGATGGATCGGACGCAGTCCGAGGTCGAGCAAGTACTGGCCGAGCGGTTCCCTCGACCGGACCTGCCGGCGATGGTGCTGGCAAGCCCGGTGGATGCGAACGCGGCCGGCTCGTTCGAGTCGGCGTGCGGTGCCGGCGCGCTCGCCGCACGAGGGGAATGCGACCCCGTGGCCACTTCTCCCGTCCCGAATGTCAGCGCGACGTCACCAGAGGGGGCGGCGCCGCCCCTTGTTCCGGCTTTCGAGGCGAAAACGGCGCAGTCGATGGTACCGGTATCGACGCGCGGCAAGGTCGCGTTGCTCTCGCCCGGTCACTACGGCGTCCAGTTCACGTTCGCGCAGGAGGCGCACGACCTGATGCGCTACGCGCAGGCGCTCGCCAGCCACGAGATCGCGCCGGGCGAGCTGGCGAAGCTGTTCGAGTTCGCGCTGCGGGCGTTCGTGCGCGAGCGCGAGAAGCGCAAGTTCGCGGCGTGCGTGCGGGCACCGCGGATGGCGAAGAAGGGCGCGAAGCCTTCGGCGAACCCTCGTTACGTGCCGGCGCCCGTGCGCCGCGAAGTCTGGATGCGCGACGGCGGGCGCTGCACGTTCGTGAGCGCGTCCGGCCGCCGGTGCGAGGCCTGCGATCGGCTCGAGTTCGATCACGTGATCCTCAGGGCGCAGGGCGGCGAGTCGACGACCCCGAACCTCCGGCTGCGCTGCCGCGCGCACAACCAGCTCGGGGCGGAGCAGGCGCTCGGGGCCGAGCGTGTCCGGGGCGC
>CAZIXL010000855.1:0-1711 GCA_964542885.1 uncultured bacterium | reverse complement strand
GACGCCGTGCGCGCGCTGCTCGCGATCGCGCGCGCCGCCGACGGCCGCGGCCTCGCCGAGTTCGAGGCCAACCCGCTCGTCGTGAGCGCCGGGCGGCTCGTGGCGCTCGACGCGCTCGGCCGCACCGAGGCGCCCGCGGCTCCCGCGGCCGCGCCGCGCCCGCTCGCGCGCGTGAAGCACCTGCTCGAGCCGCGCTCGATCGCGGTGATGGGCGTCTCCGAGAAGATGAACCCCGGCCGGATCATCCTGCGAAACGTGCTGCGCGAGGGCTTCGCGCCTTCGGCCGTGACCGTGATCAAGCCGGGCGCCGACGCGATCGACGGCTGCGCGTGCGTGCCGTCGCTGGACGCGCTGCCGGCGCCGGTCGACCTGCTGGTGCTGAGCGTCTCGGCGCCCCAGGCCGCCGACGCCGTGGCCGAGGCCGCCGACCGCCGGCTGGCCGAGAGCATCGTGCTGATTCCCGGCGGGCTCGACGAGAAGCCCGAGGCCGCGCCGCTCGTGCGGCGCATGCGCGAAAGCCTCGCGCGCGCCCGCGCGACCGAGTGGGGCGGCCCGGTGGTGAACGGCGGCAACTGCCTGGGCGTGCGCTCGCGGCCCGGCCGCTACGACACGCTGTTCATTCCCGACTACAAGTGGCCGCGCCCGCCCGGCGAGCCGAGCCCGCTCGCGCTCGTGACCGGCAGCGGCGCGTTCGCGGTCGCCAAGGGCAGCAAGTTCCAGGACCTGCAGCCGCTCTACACGATCACGATCGGCAACCAGATGGACCTGACGGTCGCCGACTACCTCGAGGCGCTCGAGGACGACGACCGCGTGCAGGTGTTCGCGCTCTACCTGGAGGGCTTCCGGCCGCGCGACGGCGAGCGCTTCGTGCGCGTGGCCGCTCGGCTGCGCGCGCAGGGCCGCGCCGTGATCCTGTACCTCGCCGGCCGCACCAGCGCCGGCGCCGCCGCCGCCTCGAGCCACACCGCGTCGGTGGCGGGCGACTTCGCCGTCGCCCGCCAGCTCGCGCGCGAAGCCGGCGTCGTGGCCGCCGACTCGCTCGACGAGTTCGAGGACCTGGTCCGGCTCTTCACGCTGCTGCGCGACCGCACGCCGCACGGGCTGCGGCTGGGCGCGCTCTCGAACGCCGGCTTCGAGGCCGTGGCCATCGCCGACGCGCTCGGGCCGTTCCGGCTCGCGGAGTGGAACGAGCGCACATCGAGCGACATCGTCGCCGCGCTCCAACGCGCGCGGCTCGCCGAGATCGTCGCCGCGCGGAACCCGATGGACGTCACGCCCATCCTGGACGACGCCGGCAACGCCGACATCTTCGGGGCGATCCTCGCCGACCCCGCGGTCGACGTGGGCGTGTTCGGCTGCGTGCCGCTCACGCAGGCGCTGCAGACGCTGGCGCCGGGCGAGGGCCACCGCGAGGACCTGGATCGCGAGGGCGGCATCGCCCAGCGGCTCGAGGCGCTGAGGCGCGAGAGCGAGAAGCCGTTCGTGGCCGTCGTGGATGGCGGCGCCCTCTACGACCCGTTCGCCGCCGCACTCGAGCGCCGCCGCATCCCCACGTTCCGCACCGCCGACCGCGCCCTGCACGCGTTCGCGAGGTGGTGCGAGGCGAAGCTGGCCTAGACGCGGGGAAGCACGAGCCCGGTCCCGCACCCCGCACGAGCGGGCGGGGGGGGGGGGGGGGGGGGGGGGGGGGGGGGGGGGGGGGGGGGGGGGG
>CAZIXL010000854.1:0-1714 GCA_964542885.1 uncultured bacterium | reverse complement strand
CCCTGCTGCGAAAGCGCGCCCCGGTGTTCGAGAAGATCATGGCCTTCATGGCCGAGCCGCGCCCCGACGCGCGGAGCCCCGCGACATGATCGCCATGGTCATCGTGGTCAGTCTCGGCCTGGCGGCGGCGATGTCGGCCGCCTGGCTCGTTCAGAAGGTGACGGGCAATTGCGGCTGGGTGGACGCCATCTGGACCTTCGCCACGGGCGCGGCCGGCGGCCTCTATGCGCTCGCGCCGCTGCATGACGCCCCGCCGACCCTGCGCGCCTGGCCGCTCTGGCTTTCCGAGTTCGTCGGCACGGCGCTGCTCGTGGCCGTCGGGTGCTCGTTCGTGATCCTCGACTTCGGGAGCGGCAGCCCGGTCGCGGCGCTGCTCCCCGATCCCGGCCTGCGCCGGGCACTGACCGGCTTCCTGTTCGGGGCGACGGGCGGGCTCATCGCGATCTCGCCCGTCGGGGTGGTGAGCGGCGCGCACATCAACCCGATCGTCACGGCCGTCTTCTGGATGGAAGGCCGCATGAAGCCGGGCGTGGCGGCGGGCTACGTGCTCGCGCAGCTCGCCGGTGGAGCGCTCGGGGCTCTCCCGCTCCTGCTCTGGGGCGCGAGCGGCGCGAGCGTGGCCTATGCCGCGACGCTCCCGGGAGGCGCGGGCACGTGGCCCGCGCTGCTCGGCGAAGCCGCCACCACCGCGGGACTCGTCGGCGGGCTGCTGCTCTTCCTGGGCCACGCGCGGCTCCGGCCGTTCACGCCCGCGCTGTTCGCGCCGCTCTATGCGCTGATGGTCTGGCTCGAAGCGCCGCTCTCCGGCACGAGCACGAACCCCGCGCGCAGCCTGGGCCCGGGCCTCGTCGCCGGCGACCTGCGCGGGTGGTGGATCTACTGGATCGGGCCGCTGGCCGGCGCGCTCGCGGCGCTCGCGCTGCGCCGCGCCATCCCCGCGGCCCGCCGGCTCGAGGTGCGCGTCGCGAAGGTCTTCCACTTCGAGCACGACCGGCGCGGCTTCTTCGGGGCGATGGCGAACGAACGGCCGCACGAACGCCGCGAAAGCTGAGCGACGCGGCGATGCCGGCCGTCCTCAGTTCCTCGCCGCCTCTCCCCCCGCGCCACACGCGGCGGCGCGCGAACGGAGTAGCGCCTGTTCGCGCGTGTTGTGCGTCATCGCCGCGGCGCGTTCGAACTCCGCGCGCGCCTCGGCGAATCGGCCGAGCTTGCAGAGCAGGTCGCCGCGCACGCTCGGCAGCAGGTGGTAGCGGGCGAGCGCGGGGTCGGCGGCGATCGACTCGAGGATCACCAGGCCCTCGGCGGGACCGAACGCCATGCCGTGCGCGACGGCGCGGTTCAGCTCGACCACCGGCGACGGCGCGACCTGCCCGAGGGCGTCGTAGAGCGCGGCGATGGCGGCCCAGTCGGTCTCGCCGGCCGTGCGCGCACGTGCATGGCACGCGGCGATCGCCGCCTGCAGCACGTAGGTCCCGAACGTCCCTCCCAGCGCGCGCGCCCGCTCGAGCGCGGCCAGCCCGCGCCCGATGGCGGCACGGTCCCAGCGCGCACGGTCCTGCTCGAGTAGCAGCACCGGCGCGCCCTCGGCGTCGACCCGGGCGCGCGCCCGCGACGCCTGCAGCTCCATCAGCGCGAGCAGCCCGTGCGCCTCGGGCTCCAGCGGCGCGAGGTTCGCGAGCACGCGGCCCAGGCGCAGCGCGTCGTCGCTCAGCGC
>CAZIXL010000853.1:0-1715 GCA_964542885.1 uncultured bacterium | reverse complement strand
CTGCCCGAGTCGGCGGGCGGCTCGAGCATCGCGCCCGCCGTGGTCGCGCTGCTCGCCGGGCTCTTCGCGCTGCTCGCGCTGCTGTGGCTGCGCGGCGCGCGCGGCCCGGCGCGCACGCTGCGGCGCGCGCCGTCGTGGACGTGCGGGGCGCCGACCGACGCGCGCGCGCAGTACACGGCGCTCGGGCTCACCAAGCCGCTGCGGCTCATCTTCGAGCCCGTGCTGCGCTCGCGGCGCGAGGTCGAGGTGCTCGAGGAGGGCTCGCCCTACTTCGCGCGCCGCCTGCGCTACCGCTCGGCGGTGCCCGCCGTGTTCGAGCAGTGGCTGTACCAGCCGTTCGTGCAGGCCGTGCTGTGGACGTCGGAGCAGCTCCGGCGCCTGCAGGGCGGCAGCCTCCACCTCTACCTGGCCTACCTGCTCGCGACGCTGGTGGCGCTGCTGCTGTGGGCGCGATGACGACCGCCCTCGTCGTGGTGCTGCAGACCGTCCTCGTGGTGGCGCTCGCACCGCTCTGGAACGGCGTCGTCGGGCGGCTCAAGGCGCACCTGCAGATGCGCCGCGGCCTGCCGGTGCTGCAGCGCTACCGCGACCTCTTCAAGCTCGCCGGCAAGGAAACCGTGCTGTCGGAGCACGCCTCGCCGCTCGCGCGCGTCGCGCCCTACCTGGCGGTCGGCGCCGCGGTCACGCTGTGCACGTGGACGCCGGTCGTGACGACCGCGCCCGGGCTGGCGTTCGCCGGCGACCGCGTGATGACGGTCGCGCTGCTGGCGGTGATGCGCGAGCTGCTCGCGCTGCTCGCGCTCGAGGCAGGCACGACGTTCGGCGGCATGGCCGCGAGCCGGCACCTCGCGCTCTCGGCGCTGGCCGAGCCCGCGCTGATGCTGGCGGTGTTCACGCTCGCGCTGGGCGCGCGCAGCACCAACCTGGCGACGATCTCGGCGAGCGTGCAGGCCGCGCCGCACGCGTGGATCTCGCCGTCCCACCTGCTGGCGCTCACGGCGGTGTGGATCGTGGTCGTGTCCGAGACGGGCCGCGTGCCCGTGGACAACCCCACGACGCACCTCGAGCTGACGATGATCCACGAGGGGATGCTGCTCGACGTCTCGGGCCACCACCTGGCGCTGCTCGAGTGGGCCGCCGCGGTGCGCCAGCTGGTGCTGCTCACGCTGGTCGCGAACCTGTTCCTGCCGTGGGGCATCGCCGACTCGCTGGCGCCCGCGGCGCTGGCCGTCGCGCTGCTCGCGTGGCTGGCCAAGCTGCTCGCGTTCGCGGTCGTGGTCGCGCTCACCGAATCGCTCACCGCGAAGATGCGGCTCTTCCGCGTGCCCGAGTTCCTCGGCATGGCGTTCCTGCTCGCGCTGATCGCGCTCACCTCCGACACGCTGATCGGCAAATGAACCTGCTCCTGCCCGAATGGCTGCCGCGCAGCAACACGGTGAACCTCCTCGCCGGCGCGTTCCTGCTGTCGGCGCTCTACGCCGCCGCGCAGCGCCGGCTGCTCGCGGCCGTCACCGCGTACCGCTGGAACTCGATCGCGCTCGGGCTGATCGCGGCCACGGTCGCGCTCGCGACCGGCGCGCGGCACATCGCGCTCGCCGCGGTGCTGGTGTTCGCCGGCAAGGCGGTCGCGATCCCCGCGCTGCTCGCCCGGGCGGCGCGGCGCGGTGCCGGCGACACGATCGACGAGCCGTTCATGGGCGTCCCGGCCGCGATGC
>CAZIXL010000852.1:0-1716 GCA_964542885.1 uncultured bacterium | reverse complement strand
GCTGGACTTCTCGTAGACGAACGCCGCGCCGGGCCGGAGCCCGGCCTGCATCTCGGCCGGCGCGCCGGCCACGATCCGCTGGCCGTCGACCGCGACCGTGGAGCCCATCGTCGCCGAGCCCGAGGCGCCGGCGAGCTGCCCCGGCACCTCGGCGAGGGTCCACGGCGCGAGGCGCAGCAGCAGCGAGGCGTCGTCGTGGTGCGAGAGCAGCGCCGCGCCGCCGGCGCCGACGGCGAGCCCGACGTCGAGCGTGTTCGCGCGCTGCTTCGCGCCCACGAGGTCGCTGTGCCGGATCGCCCAGCCCGCGGGCCCGCGATCGAGCTGGTGGAGCCACAGGCCGAAGCCGTCCGCGAACCCGGTGGAGGTCGTCACGGCGTGGTCGCCGCGCAGCACCACCTCGGCGCCGAAGCGATCGCGCGAGCCGGGCGGACCCGCGATCACCTGCGTGCGGTCCCACTGCGTGCCGTCGAACTCGAACGCGACGAGGTCGCCGTTCTCGGGGGCGGCGTGGTGGATGGTCGAGTCGAGGTCCTCGGCGAACGCGAGCGCGCGATTCCCCGAGATCGCCACCGCCGTGCCGAGGCGGTACCACTTGGGCGCCCCGGGCTCGACCCACGAGTCCACCGGGATCCACAGGCCGGCGACGCGGCGATAGAAGAACACGCCGCCCGCCTGGCTCGCCGCGTCGTCGTGCAGCGGCGCACCGATCACGGCGAGGTCGCCGCCGAAGTCGACGCTGTAGCCGAACCCCCCGCCGTCGGGGCCGCCGGCCGGCGCCAGCGTCTGCACCTGCGTCCACGTGCCCGCCTGCAGCTCGAACGCGTACACGACGCCCACGTCGGGCGTCGCGCCCAGCTCCTCGTGGAAGTCGCCCATCAGCGCCAGCGTCCCGTGCAGCGCGACGCACGACCCGAACGACGCGGCGCCCATCTGCGTGGGGCGGATCTTCTGGGCGAAGTTCCACGCGGCGCCGTCGAAGTGGAAGGCGTACACCGCGGGCAGGACGAAGCCGGACTGGCCGGTGCCCGTGGAGGCGGTCGAGGCCATGAGCCAGTCGCCGTCGAGCGCGACCTCGTAGCCGAACGACCTGCCCGCGCCGGGCTCGGGGCAGGGCAGCGTGACCGTGGGATTCCACTGCGTGCCGTCGAAGTCGTAGACGGTGACCGAGCCCGCCGCGGGAACCGGGAACGGGTCCCCCGGCGAGCCGATGGCCATGCGCGTGCCGTCGATCGCGATGCCCGACCGCTGGACGACCGAGTCGGCCGGCGTGCGCGGGAACACGGCCAGCGACTCGGGCGGGCACTGGCCGAGCGCGCGGCGGGGTGCCGCGGGGCCGCACACGGCCAGCGTGGCGAGCAGGGCGGCCCGGACGAGGGTGCGGGCGCGGAGCCGCGCCGGGAGGAACGGCGGAGCGGACATGGAAAGGGACCTCCGATTCGCGCGGAGACGCCATGCCCCCGCACCCTCGAACACGGGATCCCGGCCCGCCGGCGGACACGCGCCCGGGCCGCCGGGCGCTCGTCAGTCGCGCGCGCGGCGCTCGACGTCGGCCAGCAGGTCGCCCACCGCGCCCGCGAGCGCGTCGGACCACTCGTGCCCGCCCTCGAAGACGAGCATGCGCGTGTCGGGCCGGTGCATGCGCAGGAACGCGAGGTCGACCTCGAGCCGGGCGGGCGTGTACCAGCCGTCGGCGCGCCCGGTCGCGACCAGCACGTG
>CAZIXL010000851.1:0-1717 GCA_964542885.1 uncultured bacterium | reverse complement strand
GCGGCTCGCGAACGGCACGCCGCCCGGGTACGTCTACCGCGCGAAGCTCGCCACCTGGGAGCCCGTGCACGTGCTGCCCGCGGGGGAGCGCGCCGCGCTGGAAGCGCTGGCGGCGCGCTGAAACGGCGCCGCGCCGCTTTCAGCCGCGCAGGTGCTTCGCCATCAGCTCCAGGTACGCGGCCGGGAACACGTCGCCGGCCGCGAAGACGTTGCGCGGGTCGGCGAGGGCATTGGCGATCTCGGCGGGGCTGCGCGGGAGCTTCGGCGCGTCGCCCGGATGCTCGCGGACATGCGCGGCCGCGGTGCGGGCGAGCAGCGCGTCGAGGTCCGGGGCGCCGCGCTCGGCGGTCATCGCCTGCGCCACGCCGGCGAGCAGCAGGTACGGGTGCGCCGAACCGTCGGGCAGGCGGAACTCGATCGTCGGCGCGCTCACGAGCCGGCCGTCGGGCGCGGTCGCGACGATGGGCAGCCGCACGAGGGCGTGGCGGTCGAACGCGCCCCACGCCATCGAGGTCGGCGCCTCCTTGCCCTGCGTGAGGCGCACGAAGGAGCCGTCGACGCGGTTGCCGAACGCCATGAGCGCGCCGCCGTGGCGGACGAGCCCGGCGATGAGCCAGCGCGCCTCGTCGGACAGCTGCCCGGCGGCCCCGGCGGCGCCCAGGTGGCGGCCGTCGCGCACGGGCGAGAAGTGGAAGTGCAGCCCCGAGCCCGCGTGCCCCTTGCGCATGATGGGATCGAAGCTCGCGCGCATGCCGGACTGGTGCGCGAGGTTGCGGAGCACCCACTGCGTGAGCACGACGCCCTCGGCCGCCTCGGGCAGCGGCGCCAGCGACAGCTCGATCTCGTGCTGTTCCCAGATCGACGTGTCGCTCTCGGACGCGGGGATGTAGCCGACCTCGCTGTGGCCGTACTTGATCGGCACGCCGATGTCGGCGAGCAGCGTGAGCGCGTCGCGGCGCAGCCGCTCGCCGAACACGAACGGCGAGCTGGCGTGGTAGCCGCGGTCGTCGGCGCCGTAGAAGTCCTCCTCGCTCGTGCGCTTGGCGAGGAAGTACTCGACCTCGCCGAGGGCGTACAGCTCGACGCCCAGCTCGGCGCGGGCGCGCGCCTGCGCGGCGCGCACGATCGTGTCGGGCGACTCGGGCAGCGGCCGGCCGTCGCGGCCCGCGTGCGAGCAGAGCAGCACGAGCGCGGGCACCGTCGAGAACGGGTCGAGGAACGCCGACGACACGCGCGGGCGCAGCAGGATGTCGGACGCGCCCGGGCGGATGCCGGTGCCCGCGAAGATCGAGGAGCCGTCGGCGCGCTCGCCGCCCTCGATCACGTCGCGCAGGTGCGACTCGCTCTGCGGCACGAAGTCGAGCGTCTTGAGCCAGCCGTCGGTGCCGACGTGCATCAGGCTCACGATCCGGATGCCCTGCGCCTTCACGAGGCCGGCCAGGTCGTCGACCGTCCACTGGTGCGCCGGGCGGCCGAACACGCGCTCGAGGCGGCGGGCCGGCAGCACGGGCCCGGCGGAGTCGTCCGCGCGGCGGTTGTAGATCGTCTCGGTCATCGGCCCTGCCCCTCCCGTCCTCGGCGCGCGGCGCCGGGCCCGGGACGGGCCGAGCGGGCGCGCGCGGCGGCGCACGTTAGCCGTTTTCGGGCGCGCGGGCACGGGCGAAGCGCGCGGGCGTTACGGGTTCAGCGAACGCCGAGCTCGGCGCGCAGCGCCGCC
>CAZIXL010000850.1:0-1717 GCA_964542885.1 uncultured bacterium | reverse complement strand
ACCGTCGTCGAACGAGACGTACACGCCGCGGTTGGTGCCCGCGTAGAGGAGCCCCGCCCGCTCGCGGTCGCAGCGCACCACGGCGGTGAACTCGTCCGCCGGCAGGCCGCGCCCGATCTCGCGCCACGTGCGGCCGCCGTCGCGCGTCGCGTACGCGAGGGGCGCGAAGCGGTCCAGCCGGTGCGTGTCCACCGCGAGGTAGGCCACGTCGCGATCGAGCGGCGAAAGGTCCACCGACGCGACGCTCCCCCACGCGGGCAGACCGGGCGGGGTCAGGTCCTGCCAGTGCGCGCCGCCGTCGCGCGTCCGCCGGACCAGCCCGTCGTCGGTGCCGACCCAGACTTCGGCCGTGTCGAGCGGCGAGGGCGCGATGCTGACGATCACGCCGAAGCCGCAGCGCCGGCCCTGCTCGGGCCCGGGATCGTCGCACGGGGAGGCGCCGGCGACGGCGCCGCTCAGGTCGGGGCTCACGACGTCCCAGTGCTGGCCGTCGTCGAGCGAGCGGAACAGCGCCTGCGCGCCCAGGTAGACGGCGTGCGGCGGCAGCGGCGAGATCACGAGCGGCGTGATCCACGTGTAGCGCCAGCGCACCGTGCGCGGGTCCGCCGCGTAGCTGCCGAGCGGCCAGGCCGAGACGTCCGCGCTCTGGCGCGTCTCCTCGTCGAAGCGCGAGACGCCACCGCCCAGCCCGCTGCCGAACACGGTTCGCGGATCGCCCGGCTTGGGCACCATGTAGTCGCGCTCGTCGCCCCCCACCGGGTGCCAGTCGCGCTCCTCGATCACGCCGTAGGGGCCGCGGCTCGCGATTTCGACGGTGCCGTTGTCCTGCTGGCCGCTGTAAAGGTGGTACGGGAAGCGCTCGTCAGCGGCGAGGTGGTAGAACTGGCCCGTGGGCTGGTTGTACCAGCTCGACCAGGTCGCGCCGCCGTTCAGGCTCACGGCCGCGCCCTGGTCGGAGCCGGCGATCATGCGCCGGTCGTCCTCCGGGTCCACCCACAGCGCGTGGTAGTCGTCGCCTCCCGGCGAGCCGCGCCAGAACGCGAACGTGCGGCCGCCGTCGCGCGACTCGCGCAGCGACTGGCCCGAGAGCCAGAGCCGCTGCGGGTCGCGGGGCGAGACCCACAGCCGGCCGAAGTAGCCGTTCGCGAGGCCGCCGTCGTCGTCGACGAGCGACCAGGTGGCGCCGCCATCGTCGGTGCGCCACAGGCCGCCCTTCGCCGGCCGGCCGTCCGGACCGCTCGCACGGTAGACCTGGACGAGCGCGAACGCGGTGCGGCCGCCGCTGCCGCGCGGGACCGCGACCCCGATCCGGCCGACGAGCCCCGACGGCAGGCCGCCACCGAGCCTGCGCCAGCTCGCGCCGCCGTCCTCGCTCCTCCAGACCGCCGAGCCGGGACCGCCGAGCGGCACGAAGTAGTCGAGCCACGGGTGCATCCGCGCCTGCCAGGTGGCGGCGTAGACCACGTCGGGCGCGAGCGGGTCCCAGGCCAGGTCGACGGCCCCGGTCGAATCCGGCGTGGCGAGGACGTTGCGCCAGTGCCGGCCGCCGTCGGTCGTGAGGAACACGCCCCGTTCGCCGCCCGGGCCGAACGCGTGCCCCATCGCCGCGACCAGCACGCGGTCGGGATCGCGCGGGTGGACGAGCAGCGCGCCGATGTGGGCCGTGCCCGCGAGGCCGGCGGCGCTCCACGTCTCGCCGCCGTCGGCCGAGCGGAAG
>CAZIXL010000849.1:0-1724 GCA_964542885.1 uncultured bacterium | reverse complement strand
CGAGGCAGAAGCTGCTGTACCGCGACTAGGGCCCCCTGCTGCTGTGGCCCGCCTACCGCACGCCCGACGCGAGCATCGGCTACCACACGCGCTACTCGCCGGGCTCGCGCGAGAACGGCGGGCTCTACACGCACGCGGGCCTGTGGGCGATCCAGGCCGAGTTCATGCTCAAGGACGGCGAGCGCGCGTGGTAGCTGTTCAAGAGTTTCTGTCCCGTGGATCGCGGCATGGACCCCGACTTCTACAAGGTCGAGCCGTACGTCATGCCCGGGAACGTCGACGGCCCCGATTCGCCGAACTACGGCCGCGGCGGCTGGACCTGGTACACGGGTTCGGCCGCGTGGACGTTCCGCGTCGCGACCGAGTGGATCCTCGGCGTGCGCCCGGCGTGGAACGGGCTCGTCGTGGATCCGTGCCTGCCGCCCAAGTGGAAGGGCTTCGAGATGACGCGCCGCTTCCGCGACGCGACCTACCGGATTCGCGTGAAGGTGGGCGGCAGCGAGACGCGCGTCGTCGTGGACGGCGCGCCGATCCGCGGGAACGTCGTGCCGGCGTTCGCCGACGGACGCACGCACGTCGTGGACGTGAAGCTCGCGCGGACCGCGAAGCGGTGAGCCGCGCGGGATTCCCGAACGACTTCCTCTGGGGCGCCGCGACGTCGGCGTACCAGATCGAGGGCTCGCCGCTCGCCGACGGCGCGGGGCCGAGCATCTGGCACCGCTGGTCGCACACGCCGGGCCGCACGCGGAGCGGCGCCGGCGCCGACGTGGCGTGCGACTTCTACCGGCGCTGGGAATCCGACGTCGAACTGATGGCGCAGCTCGGCCTCCAGGGCTTCCGCCTGAGCCTTTCGTGGTCGCGGCTCCTGCCCGAAGGCACGGGGCGCGTGAACCCGCGCGGCCTCGATTTCTACGCCCGCGTGATCGACCGCCTGCTCGAGCGCGGCATCGCCCCGAACGTGACGCTCTACCACTGGGACCTGCCCGCGGCGCTCGACGATCGCGGCGGCTGGCTCAACCCGGACGTCGCCGAGTGGTTCGCGGAGTACGCGAGCGTGGCGTTCGAGGCGTTCGGCGACCGCGTGCCGATGTGGGCGACGCTGAACGAGCCGTGGGTCGTGTGCCACGACGGCTACGTGTCGGGCTGCAACGCGCCGGGCCACGTGAACCTCTACGAAGCGCCGCGCGTCGCGGTGAACCTGATGCGCGCGCACGGCGCCGGCGTGGACGCGTTCCGCGCGAGCGGCGCGAAGGGCCGGATCGGGCTCGTCGTGAACCTCGCGCCGATCGATCCCGCGAGCGACGCTCCGGAAGACGTCGAAGCCGCGGCGCGCTGCGACACGTACTTCAACCGCCAGTACCTGGACCCGGCGCTGAAGGGCCGCTGGCCCGAGCGGCTGCCCGCGATCTACGGCGACGCCTGGCCCGCGCACGCGGACCGCGACCTGAAGCGCATCGCGCAGCCGATCGACTGGGTCGGCATCAACTACTACACCCGCCGCGTCGTCGCGCACGATCCCGCGGGCTGGCCCGACGGCATCCGCTCCGTGCTCCCGAAGGGCGCGCTCGCGACCGAGACCGGCTGGGAAGTGCACGCGCCGAGCTTCACGCGCATCGTGAACTGGGTGACCGAGCGCTACGGACGCCTGCCGCTCTACGTCACCGAGAACGGCGCCGCGTTCGCCGACCCGCCCGCGGCGGCGAACGGCCGGGTGGACGATCCGC
>CAZIXL010000848.1:0-1724 GCA_964542885.1 uncultured bacterium | reverse complement strand
AGGATCACCCAGTACTGGTCGCTTGGGGTGAAGATGGTCGAGACCTGCCGCGAGCCGTACGCGTCGTAGAGCGCCTGCTCGATCGCCTGCGCGCTCACGCCCAGCGCGGCCGCGCGGTCGCGGTCGATCTTCACGTCGACCTGCGGGTTCTTGATCTGCAGGTCGCTCGTCACGTCGGTGAGCGCGTCCACCTTCTGCAGCCGGGCGAGCAGGGCCTCGGAGGCTTCGTACAGGTCCTGGATGTCGGTGCTCTGGAGCGTGAACTGGTACTGGCTCTTGGTGGGCCGCCCGCCGCCCACGTTGAGCGCGGGCGGGTTGCTGAGGTACGTGCGGATGCCGGGCACCTGCGAGAGCCTGGGGCTCAGCTCGCGGATCACGCCGTCAGCGTCGAGCCGGCGCTGCGAGCGCGGCACGAGGTTGATGAACATGCGCCCCTGGTTGCCGCTCGCGTTCGGGCCGCCGGCGCCGGCCGACGAGATGAAGTCGGCCACGTTGGGATCGGCCTCGAGGATCGCCGCCACCGCGCGCTGGTGCGCGACCATGGCCTCGAACGACGTGCCCTCGGGCATCTCGGTCGTGGCGTAGATCTGCCCGGTGTCCTCGCTCGGTACGAAGCCCTTGGGCACGATCCGGAAGAGCAGCACGGTGCCGGCGAGGATCGCGAGCGAGAACAGCACGGTCGCGCGACGGTGGTCCATGACCACGTGCAGCGTGCGTTCGTAGAAGCCCAGTGCGCGCTCGTAGACACCTTCGATGGCGTTGTAGAAGCGGCCGTGCCGCTGCTGGTGCTCGGCCTTGAGGAACCGGCTGCAGAGCATGGGTGTGAGCGTGAGCGAGACGAATCCCGAGACGAGGATCGCGACGCTGATCGTGACGGCGAACTCGTTGAACAGGCGCCCGAGCAGTCCGCCCATGAACAGCACGGGAATGAACACGGCCACGAGCGAGACCGTCATCGACAGGATCGTGAAGCCGATCTCGCGCGAGCCCTCGAGCGCCGCCTCGATCGCGGGCTTGCCCATCTCGAGGTGCCGGTGGATGTTCTCGAGCATGACGATCGCGTCGTCCACGACGAAGCCGACCGACAGCGTGAGCGCCATGAGCGAGAGGTTGTCCAGGTTGAAGCCGAGCAGGTGCATGACCGCGAACGTGCCCACGACCGAGATCGGCAGCGACAGGCTGGGGATGATCGTCGCCGGCAGGTTGCGCAGGAACAGGAAGATCACCAGCACGACGAGCGACAGCGTGAGCAGCAGCGTGAACTGCACGTCGTCCACGGAGTGCTTGATCGGCGCCGAGCGGTCGGCCATGACGTGCGCCTCGACCGACGCCGGGAGCTGGCTGCGCAGGCGCTCGAGCGTGGCCTTGACGTCGGCCGCGACCTGCACGGTGTTGGTGCCGGGCTGGCGCTGCACCGCGAGCGCGATGCAGCGCTGGCCCTTGTACCAGCTCGCGACGCGGTTGTTCTGCACGTCGTCGAGCACCTGGCCCAGGTCGCGCAGCCGCACGGGCGCGCCGTTGCGGTAGTCGACGATGATGTTGCCGAACGCCGCGGCGTTCTGCAGCTCGCCGCCCGCCTGCACGGTGGCCGTCTTGTTCGGGCCCCACAGCACGCCGGTCGGCAGGTTCACGTTCGCGGCCTGGATCGCCTGCGAGACGTCGCTGATCGGGATGCCGCGGGCCGCGAGGGCCTGCGGGTCGAGCTGCACGCGGACCGCGTACTT
>CAZIXL010000847.1:0-1725 GCA_964542885.1 uncultured bacterium | reverse complement strand
TGGCGACGGGGCGGGCGGATGGGGCGGTGCGGGGCGGAAGCGTCGGAGCGTGAGCACAAGGGGCCGGTCGTCGCCGACCGGCCCCATGCGTGCCTCCCAGTTCGCTCCGGCTACTACCGCCCCAGCATCACCATCCGCCGCTGGTCGCGGAAGCCCGGTGCCGTCATCCGGTACAGATACACGCCCGGCCGCACGCGCTGCCCGCTCGCATCAGTGCCGTCCCACGTGATCGCATGCGTGCCCGGCTCGAACGAGCGGTCCGCCAGCGTCCGCACCCGGCGTCCCTGCGCGTCGAACACATCGATCCGCACGGAAGCGGTGCGCGGTGCGTCGAACCGGATCGTCGTCCCGCCACCGAACGGGTTCGGCTGGTTGCCCTTGAGTGCGAACCGCAGCGGCAGCGCCTCGTTCGTGGCGTGGCTCGACGCACCCGACACACCCTCCGGCGTGAACGACGCCACCAGGTCGAGGAACAGCGTCCGCTGGCGTTCCGCCACCGGCGCCGGTCCATCGAAGAGCAGCGTCACGCCCTGCCCCTCGGACAGCTCGACCGCCGCTTCGTCGGTGCTCGCCAGGTTCTCGACGCCGCTGGCGACGTCGGTGCCCGACAGCTCGACCGCGGTGACCGTGGCCGCGCCGCCTTCGGACTCGCCGAGCGAGTAGCCCGCCACCTCGCGCACGTAAGTGTCGGTGACGAACGTGAGCCGCACGGGCGTGTCCTCGGCGATCGAGGCCGCCAGCGCGTCGTAACTGCTGCGCGGGTGGATGCGGCCGGCCAGCGACCAGCCCTGGCCATCCGGCACCTCGATCCGCACGCCCCACTCGCTCGCGGGATCGGCCGCGCTGGCACGAGCACAGTCGAGCACGAGCCCCGCGATGCCGTCCCCGGCCGTCCAATTGAGCGAGAGCGTGCTGCCGGCCGCGAAGAGCCGGGCGTCGCCTTCGGCACCCTTCAGCGACTGCGTCAGGTCGTCCCCAGCGTCGCTCGCGACGTGAGCCGCGCGGTGCTTGGCGCCCACGGCGAGGCCGGCCGGCGTGGCAACTGCCACGGTGCCCGGATCGTGATCCACGACCAGCAGCCGCGCGCGGTCGAGCTTCATGACGCCCGGCTTCACGGTGACGAGCCGGGTGCGTGCATGGCCGACGCTGTCGGACTTCGCCGCCAGCAGTCGGACGGTCTGCGCCGCCCACTCGCCGCCGGCAGCCCCGTCCAGAATCGAGTTCGCGATCCGGCCCAGCCCGGACGTGCCGCCACCGATCAGGCGGTTCGATCCCGCCTGACGGCCACGCACTCCGTACTCGTCGGGCCCCGGGTCCTCTTCACCGCCACCACCGCCGCAGGTGGCCTGATCGACGATCTCGAGGTGAATGACGCGCGAAGCGAGGGCGCCCTGAGGATCGAGTGCCCGCGCGACCATCCAGTAGTTTCCGACGACCGGGTACTGCCAGACGATCATGCCGTTCGACTGCGAGATGGCCCCAGGCGGCAGGCCGAAGACCTCGTAGGTGATCGGATCGCCATCGGGATCCGTGGCCATCGGCATGTACTGCCACGGTTCGCACGCGGGCGCCTGGTAGTAGGTCTGCGACTGGCTGTGGAGCGGGGCGCGATTGGCCGTCGTCTTCACGACGTGGATGTCAGGATTCCCAGCCTGAGCAATCGTAAGCGCGACTCGAGTCCCGTCCGGAGACCAGCGCGCGTCGGCCACGGGGACGCCCGTTTCC
>CAZIXL010000846.1:0-1725 GCA_964542885.1 uncultured bacterium | reverse complement strand
ACCTCGAGATCAACGACCTGCTGAGCCACGCGGCGTCGCCGCGCATCGACGTGGTCCTGCGCGAGAAGGACGGGACGCTGGTGGGCGATTCCGCCGCGACGTGGACGCTCAACGCGGAGCAGTTCGCGCTCAACGACAGCCTCGCGAAGGTGCGCACCGAGCCCGATATCGTGGGCTACCGGCGCGTGTGGGAGCTGGTGATCACGCCGCGGCTCGAGAACGCGATGCTCGCGAAGTTCTGCGGCCGCACGGCCACGCTCGACGCCATCGTCGCCGAGGCGAAGCGCGTGCTGCCGGCCGAGGCCATGGCGCAGTTCGTGCCGCTGCTCGGCCGGGTCACGCCGCTGGCGCTGCCGGCCCGCTCGCATCTGGAGCCGGCCGCCGGCCACTGACGGTCGGCGCGCACCGCCGGGAACGGGAGGCCGCATGCGCTTCGTGAAGATCTTCGTGATCGCGAACGGCGCGTTGATCGTGCTCGGGCTGGTCACGCTGTTCGCGATCGGCCACCGGCCCGGCGCCGGCCACGTGCCCGGCGAGGTCGAGCTCGACGCGCCGCCCGCGGCCGTGATGCCGTGGCTCACCGAGCCGGCGCGGCTGCGGCGGTGGGTGGGCTACCTGCAGGCCGTGGACGGCGACACGAGCGCCGCCGCGGTCGGGCGCCGGCAGGTGTGGCGCATGGACGACGGCCAGGGCGGCGCGGTGCTCATGCACTCGCGGATCACGGCGTACGCGCCGCCCGAAACGCTCGCCCAGCACGTCGAGGTGCCGGGGCTGGTCGAGGGCGACAACACCTACGTGCTCACCGACCAGGGCGGCCGCACGCGGCTCGCGGTCGACGGCCGCTATCGGCACCCGAACCCGATCGTCGCGCTGCTCGAGCCCATCGCGACGCCGCAGGCGGTCGGCAAGCTGCGCGGCGACCTCGCGCGGCTGAAGGCGCAGGTGGCCGCGGAGGCGCGTGGCGGGGTCGGGCCGGATTCCTCCGGGGTGCGCGCGGCGGAGTGAGGCCCCCGGGCCCGCGCAGGGCCCTTCCCGGATCCCCCGAGGCGCGTGCTAGCCTGCCCGCCATGACCGACGAGCCCGATGGAACGGAGCCGTTCACGCTGCCCGAGATCGTGTCCGCGCTCGAGCGGAACGCGCAGGAACTGGCCGGGTATTTCGGTTCGCTGCCCGAGCCCGTCTTCCTCTCGGGCGACGACCTGCACTGGGGCGCCGCGCACCACCTGGTGCACGTGACGATCGGCCACCGGCGCGTCGCGCGCGGGCTGGCCGCGGCCGGGGCGCTGCCGCCGAGCCCCGGCGAGGCGTCGCGTCGCTACGCCGAGGTGTGCGCCACCTATCGGGAACGGCTGGCGGCCGTCCCGCCCGCGGTGCTGCAGCGCAACCCGCTGCCCCCGCAGGTCCCCGCCGGCGCGACGCAGGCGGAGGTGGTGGCGGCCTACACCGAGGCCAGTGCGAAGGTGCGCGAGGCGGCAGCGGCGTGGTCCGAGGACGACCTCGACCGGCGCGGCATGCCGCATCCCCTGATGGGCCTCGTGTCGGTGCGCGAGATGCTGATGTTCATGGTCTTCCACGACCGCCACCACCTCGAGGGCGTGCGCAGCCGCGGCGGCGCGCCGCCGCAGGGCGCGGCCGGGGAGGGGCAGGCGTGACGCCCGGCGGCCGCTCCCGGTGCGTGCCGTGGGCCGCGTGCGCCGCCGCGTGGCTGGCGCTGGCGACGGTCGC
>CAZIXL010000845.1:0-1728 GCA_964542885.1 uncultured bacterium | reverse complement strand
CTACCGGGACTTCCTCGCGCGCTTCCCCGACACCGAGCTGGCCGACAACGCGCAGTACGGCATCGGCGAGTGCTTCTTCGCGCAGGCCGCCTTCGACAGCGCCGCGCTCGAGTACGCGAAGGTGACCGAGCGGTGGCCGAACGGCGACCGTGCACCGGCCGCGCTCTACAAGCTGGCGCTCAGCCAGGAGCGGCTGGGCCGCTCGGCCGAGGCCCGCACGACGTTCGAGGACCTGGTCAAGCGGTTCCCGTCGTCCAGCGAGGCCGGCCTGGCGCGCGACCGCATCGGTGCGACGCGCCGCTGACCCGGGCCTGACTCCCGCGCCCGCGCGACGGCCCGCCGTCGCGCGGGCGTTCGTGCTCCTCGCGCTGTTCGCGACGTGGGCGCCGGCCCGCGCCGACGAGGCCGCGCAGCCGCCCGCCGAGCCGCCCGCGGGCGTGGACGTGCTCGCGCGGCACGGCGCGCAGGCGCCGCCCGCGGATTCGCTCGAGGGCCGCGTCGTGCGCCACGTCGTGGTGGACGCGCACGAGATCTTCGACCCGCTGCCGGACGGCCCGCTCCACGGGCTGTACGGCGTCGCGAACCAGCTCCACGTCCGCACCCGCGCGTCCACCGTACGCTCGGCGCTGGTGGCGAAGCCCGGCGACCGCTGGTCGCAGGCGCGCCGGGCTGAGAGCGAGCGCCGGCTGCGCTCGCTCGACTTCCTGCTGCCCGATTCGGTACGGGCCGTGCCGGTGCCGGGCTCGCCCGACTCGGTCGACGTGATCGTCGTGACGCACGACAACTGGACGACGAGCCCGGAGTTCAACTTCGAGAGCGGCGGCGGGCAGCGCTTCGGCACGTTCGCGTTCACCGAGCGCAACCTGGCCGGGCTCGGCATGACCGTCAGCGCGATCTACCGCGACGAGCCGGTGGGCATCTCGCGGTTCGTCTCGCTCGAGGACGCCGGCATCGCCGGCACGCACTGGCGGGGGCAGTTCCTGGCCGGCAGCGGCGAGGTGGGCAAGAGCAACGCGGTCTCGCTCGGCCTGCCCTTCTGGGCCGACGACGCGCCGGTGACGATGGGCGCGGCCTGGAACCGCGACGTCTCGCTCGCGCACCTCTACCAGGGCGACGCCGAGGTGGCGCGCGTCCCGGTGCGGGTCGAGAACGCCGAGGCCTGGTGGGGCACCGGCCGCAGGGCCGCGGACGGCACCGTGCAGCGCTTCGTCGCCACGTTCCGCGCCTTCGACCGGCGCTTCGGCCCGAGCGAGCTCGAGCCCGGCTCGCCGCCGGACTTCGGCGGCGGCGAGGAGCAGCTGCGCCTGCGCCGGCTCGAGGGCGAGATGACGCTCTGGCGGCCGCGCTTCGTCGTGCGCCGGGGCGTCAACTTCATGGACCGCGCGGAGGACTTCGACCTGGGCACGCAGTTCCGGGTCGGGCTCGGCGTGGCGCCGCGCGCGTTCGGCAGCGATGCCGACGAGGGCTGGCTCATGGGCCGCATCGACGCGGGCGCTGGCGGCGGCGCGGCCGGCTTCGGGCTGGGCGGGGTGGAGCTGCGCAGCCGCGTGCGCTCGGGCCTGCGCGAGACGCTGGCGCGGGTGAACGCGCGCTGGATCGTCCAGCCGATCGGCTCGGCCGCGCTCGTCACCGCGATCGCCGGCGCCGCGGGCCGCCGCATGCCGCGCGACTTCCAGCTGCGCGTGGGCGCGCTTTCGGGCCTGCGCGGCTTCGGCGTCAACGACCTGG
>CAZIXL010000844.1:0-1729 GCA_964542885.1 uncultured bacterium | reverse complement strand
TCGACCGTGTCCCAACACGTCGTTTCTTCGCTCACGGCATCCTCCGGCGCCGACGATAGGAGGGCGCGTTCGCCCGGCACAAGCTCGCCACCCCGGCGCCGTACGCGGCGCAGGCGCACGCGCCGGCGGGCCCACTCCGGGGAGCGGCGCGGGTGGTCCAGGTTGTAGTGCAGGCCGCGGCTCTCGCGCCGGCGCTGGGCGCTCGCCACGATCAGGCTGCCCACGAGCGCGATGTTGCGCAGCTCGACGAGGTCGGGATTGAGTCGCAGCCGCTCGTAGTCGCGCTCGATCTCCTCGCGCAGGTAGGCCAGCCGGCGGGCGGCGAAGCGCAGGCGCTCGTCGGTGCGCACGATGCCGACCAGGTCCCACATCACGCGCCGTACCTCGTCCCAGTTGTGGTCGAACACCACCTGCTCGTGCGGCGGGTGCGTGCCGCGCGCCTGCCACGGCTGCGCGGCCGGCACGCGCGGCCGGCGCGCCAGGCGCTGCTCCACCTCGCGCACCGCGCGGTGGGCGCCGACCAGCGCCTCGAGCAGCGAGTTGCTGGCGAGCCGGTTCGCGCCGTGCAGCCCCGTGCAGGCCACCTCGCCGATCGCGTAGAGCCCCGTGAGGTCGGTGCGCCCGGACAGCGTCGCGCGCACGCCACCGCACATGTAGTGGGCGGCCGGCACGACCGGGATGTAGTCGCGCGCCAGGTCCATGCCGAGCGCCCGCAGCTGCGCGTCGATGTTCGGGAACCGCTCGCGCACGCGCCGCGCCGGCACGTGCGTGATGTCGAGCCACACGTGCGCGTCGCCGCGCCGCTTCATCTCGCGGTCGATCGCGCGCGCCACGACGTCGCGCGGGGCCAGTTCGGCGAGCGGGTGGTACCGCGGCATGAAGCGCGTGCCGTCGAGCGTGCGCAGCACCGCCCCCTCGCCGCGCACCGCCTCGGAGATGAGGAACGTGCGCGCGCCCGCGTGGTAGAGGCACGTCGGGTGGAACTGCACGAACTCGAGGCTCTCGACCGTGGCGCCGGCGCGATAGGCCATCGCCAGGCCGTCGCCGGTCGCGACGTCGGGATTGCTCGTGTACAGGTACACCTTGCCGCAGCCGCCCGTGGCCAGCACCGTCGCCGCGGCCGTGAACGACCGGATGCGGCGCGTCGCGCGGTCCATCACGTAGGCGCCCCACACCGTGTCGCGCCCCGCCGGGCGCGACAGCCCGCGCAGCCGCGAGTCCAGCACGAGGTCCACCGCGAGGTGGTTGTCGAGCAGCCGGATCGCCGGGTTCTCGCGCACGCGCGCGAGCAGCACCTGCTGGACCGAGCGCCCCGTGAAGTCCGAGGCGTGCACGACCCGCCGGTGCGAGTGCCCGCCCTCGCGGCCCAGCTCGAAGCCCCGGCCCTGGCGGTCGAACGGCACCCCGAGCCGTGCCAGGTCTCGCACGCGCTCGGGCGCCTCGCGCACGACCTCGCGCACCACGTCGCGGTCGCACAGCCCGTCGCCCGCGCGCAGCGTGTCGGCGGCGTGGCGCGAGAAGCGGTCCTCGCGGTCGAAGACGGCCGCGATGCCGCCCTGGGCCATGTTCGTGTTCGAGTCGCTCGCGTCCTTCTTCGAGACCACGATCACGCGCCCGTGCCGCGCCGCCTCGAGCGCGAGCATGAGCCCCGCGATGCCACTGCCCAGCACCAGCACGTCGGCGTCGGCGCCCCGCTTCACGTCCGCACCTCGCTTCCCCCGACGACGAG
>CAZIXL010000843.1:0-1732 GCA_964542885.1 uncultured bacterium | reverse complement strand
GCTACCATGGCGGCGCTCCCGCCGCGCGCTTCCGGCGCAGCGGCTCGCCTCACCCGACCACCACCGGAGCCGAACCATGTCCACCAACGCCATCGATGGGCTCGCCCCCGCGGGCCTCTGGGACTACTTCGCGCAGCTCTCCCGCATTCCCCGCGAGTCCGGCAACGAGAAGGCCGCGCAAGCGTTCGTCGTGAAGGTCGCGAAGTCGCTGGGGCTCGACTGCCAGCAGGACAAGGCCGGGCATATCGTCGTGCGCAAGCCGGCGTCGCCGGGCTTCGAGAACAAGCCCATGGTCTGCCTGCAGGGCCACCTCGACATGGTGTGCGTCAAGCGCCCGGGCAAGAAGCACGACTTCGCGAAGGACCCGATCACGCTCGTGCGCGACGGCGGGTGGATCACGGCCGACGGCACGACGCTCGGCGCCGACAACGGCATCGCCGTCGCGACGAACCTGGCGATCATGGCCGACCGTTCGCTCGAACACGGCCCGCTCGAGTTCCTGTTCACGTACGACGAGGAGCGCGGCCTCGCGGGCGCGCGCACGCTCGACGGCTCGATGCTCAAGAGCCGCATCCTCGTGAACCTGGACTCCGAGGACGAGGGCGTGCTCACGGTGGGCTGCGCCGGCGGCGCCGACTCGGTCGCGTCGTGGCCGCTGGCGCTGGACGCGGTGCCGAAGGGCATGGTGGCGCTCGAGGTGCGCGTGACGGGCCTCAAGGGCGGGCACTCGGGCGTCGAGATCCACACGCAGCGCGGCAACGCGATCAAGCTGCTCACGCGCGTGCTGCGCCAGGTCGAACCGCTCGGCGCGCGCGTCGCACGGATGGAGGGCGGCTCGAAGCGCAACGCGATCCCGGCCGAGGCGGCGGCGGTCGTCTGCGTGCCCAAGTCGAAGGTGGGCGAGGTGACCGAGATCGCCAACGGCCTGCGCGCGGCGTTCCGCGCCGAGCTGGGCGCCGTCGAACCGGCGCTCGACGTGACCGTCGGCCCCGCCGAGAAGAAGCCGACGCGCCTCTGGAAGCGCGCGCTGCAGCGCAACGTGCTGCGCACGCTCACCGCGCTGCCGCACGGCGTCGTGCGCATGAGCGACGAGATCCCCGAGCTGGTCGAGACCTCGTGCAACGTCGCCGTGCTCACGCAGGGCCCGCGCGCCGTCGAACTGGCGACGAGCCAGCGCAGCCTCGCCGAGACGAACATGCTCGACATCGTCGCCACCGTCCGCACGATCCTCGAACTGGGCGGCGCGAAGGTGACGGGCACCGATCCCTACCCGGGCTGGAAGCCCGACCTGGAGTCGCCGATCCTCGCGGTGGCCAAGCGCACGCACGCGCAGCTCTACGGCCGCGAGCCCAAGGTCGAGGCGATCCACGCCGGCCTCGAGTGCGGGATCATCGGCGAGAAGGTGCCGGGCATGGACATGGTCTCGCTCGGGCCCACGATCAAGGGCGCGCACTCGCCCGACGAGCGCGTCGACACGGGCGCCGTCGAGCGCTACTGGGACTACCTGCTGGCGATCCTGAAGAACGTGGCCTGATCGCCGGGAGACGTGCGAACGGGCGGCCGCGCGTGCGGCCGCCCTTCGTCTTGCTTCGCAACACCCCATCCGGCCCGGGGCGCCTGCCAGCGCGCCCGGGCCGGTCCGATCGCGCCGGGCCGTATTGCGCCCGGCGCGCCGTGCGTCAGCGGACGACCGCCAGGCGCTGCATGCCGATCGCGCGACCGTCGACGTCGA
>CAZIXL010000842.1:0-1738 GCA_964542885.1 uncultured bacterium | reverse complement strand
GGGTGAGGCGAGCCGCTGCGCCGGAAGCGCGCGGCGGGAGCGCCGCCATGGTAGCGGAAGCGGCGCCCGGGCGCGGGCGGCCGGGTCCCACGGGGGAACCCGGCCGCCGTGCCTGCCTGCGTGCGCCCGCCGCGCGGGCGCTTCGGTCCGCTACAGCCCCGGCCGCCCCAGCATGTGCCAGAGGAACGTGTAGGCGAGCGCCGACATGAACGCCTGCTGCTTGCTGTCGGCCGCGCCCGCGTGGCCGCCCTCGACGTTTTCGTAGTAGAGGACGTCGTCGCCCAGCGACTCCATGCGCGCGACCATCTTGCGCGCGTGACCCGGGTGCACGCGATCGTCGCGCGTCGAGCTGGTGAAGAGCGTGCGCGGGTACTTCACGCCCTGCTTCACGTTCTGGTAGGGCGACCACGGCTTCATCCACGCCCACTCCTCGGGTTTGTCGGGATCGCCGTACTCGCTCATCCACGACGCGCCCGCCAACAGGTGGCTGTAGCGCTGCATGTCGAGCAGCGGCTGCTGGCAGACGACCGCGCCGAAGAGCTCGGGGTACTGGGTGATCATGTTGCCCACCAGCAGCCCGCCGTTCGAGCCGCCCATGCAGCCCAGGTGCGCGGGGCTCGTGACCTTGCGGACGATCAAGTCCTTCGCCACCGCGGCGAAGTCCTCGTAGCAGCGCTGGCGGTTCTGCTTGATCGCCTGCTGGTGCCACTGCGGCCCGAACTCGCCGCCGCCGCGGATGTTCGCCAGCACGTACACGCCGCCGCGCTCGATCCAGCCGCTGCCGCGCACGCCGCTGTAGTTGGGCTGCTCCGACACCTCGAAGCCGCCGTAGCCCGTGAGCAGCGTCGGCGCCGTGCCGTTCGCCTTCAGGTTCTTCGGCGCGACTTCGAAGTACGGGATCTTCGTGCCGTCCTTGGACGTCGCCTCGTGCTGGCTCACGACCGCGTTGCCCGCGTCGAAGAAGCTCGGCGTCTGCTTGAGCTGTTCGCGCTTCCCGCTGCCCGCCGACGCCAGGTAGAGGCTGGACGGGGTGAGGAAGTCGGTGATCGTGAGCCAGTAGTCGTCGGACGTGAGGTCGTCGACCGGGCTCACGCCGATCGAGCCGAACTCGGGCAGGCCCGCGACGGGCGTGCTGGTCCACCTGCCCGCGGCGTCGGGCCGCATCACGGCGATGCGGTCGCGCACGTTGTCGAGCGTGTTGAGCAGCACTTCGTTGCGCAGCGGCGTGTAGCCCGCCAGCGAGATGCGCGGCGTCGGCGTGAAGAGCGCCTGCATCACGCGCTTGCCCGCCAGAAAATCGTCGAACTTCGTCACGAGCAGCGAGCCGCCCGGGTAGGTCATGCCGCCCACCGTCCACGGCGTGCGGAGCGTGATGAAGAGCCAGTCGCGCCACACGCCCGTGTTGGCGTCGTCGGGCTTCTCGACCGGCACCGGCTTGCCGTCGCGGATCAGGTAGAGCCGGTTCGAGTAGAACGTGACGAAGCGGAACGCGAAGTCGCGCTCGTAGCCCGGCGTGTGGTCGCGCCACGCCGCCGCCGTCACGTCGGTCGCCTCGCCCTCGGTGACCGGCGTCGCCGCCGAGAGCGGCGTGCCGCGCGTCCACAGCTTGACGACGCGCGCGTAGCCCGACGTGGTCATGGTCGTCGAGTCGAACGCGAGCCCCACGTACAGGTGGTCCAGGTCCTTCCAGCCCGCGTTGCTCTTGGACTCCGGCAGCTCGAAGCCGCCCGGCACGAAC
>CAZIXL010000841.1:0-1745 GCA_964542885.1 uncultured bacterium | reverse complement strand
AATGTCCTTTCGCAGTCGGTCAACCGTCATATCATCCTGATTGGCCCGGATGGGGTCGGCAAGCGGACGCTGGCCTACAGCCTTGCCCTGCTCATGTCGGAAGGCAAAGGCCCCGCCGGGTTGAAAAATCTGGTGCAGATTGATGAAACTGCGCTGCTGGATAACGATCAGAAGGCGGTTCGCGCCGGGTTGAGCGCGGCACCGGAGAGTGGGCCGCCCATGAGGATGCCCGCGAACAGCGCGAGCCCGGCCCCGAGGCCGCCGATCCGCGGGGCGCGCTCGTCGACGAGCGTGCCCCACACGGTGGTGACCAGGAGGAAGGTGAGCACGAACTCGAGCATGAGCCCCATCGACGAAGTGGTGCCGTTCGCCAGCATCGGGACGCCCCAGTGCGTGGCCTGCCCCGATTCGCCGGGCAGGACCGAGCGCAGGAGGAAGCTGGCCACGAGCGCGCCCAGCAGCTGCGAGATCCAGTAGGTGATCGCCGAGGTCCACGACTGGCGGCCCGTCACGACGAAACCGAGCGTGATCGCCGGGTTGAAGTGCGCCCCCGAGGTCGCCGCGAGCGCCGAGATCATGACGGCGAAGACCAGGCCGTTCGCGGCCGCGACGGCCAGCAGGCCATCGGCGCCCGCGCCCAGCAGGTGCTGGACGCCGATCGCGCCCTGGCCCACGAAGCACAGCGCGAACGTGCCGAGGAACTCGGCCCAATAGGACTTGGAACCCTGGTCCATGCGGGTCTCCGGGAACGGAAGGGCGCGGCCGCGCGCCCGGGTGTGCGTCGTGGCGGGAACGGAACCTAGACGGGCGGGCGCGGCCGCGTCAACGAGGGCTCCGGGCCGGGACGCGCCGGCGCGCGCCGGGGCTCACAGCGGCAGGTTCTGGCGGCGCAGCAGCTCCTCCATGAGCTTCGCGTTCCGCGCGGCCTGGCCGGCGTGGCAGTTGTTGAAGAACAGGTAGGTCTGCTTCGCCGATTCGGCCAGCGAGCGGATGCGCTCGACCCACTCCTGCAGTTCGCGCTCGGCGTAGTCGTAGTCGTAGCGGTCGCCGCCCGCGCGCCCCCACCAGGTCCTCTCGTTGCGCCCGTGGAAACGCACGTAACCGGTGTCCGTCGTCAGGTGCACCACGGGCGGCACGAGCCCGGGCAGCGCGGGCTCGTCCACCGCGCAGTAGCCGAGCGCGCGCTCGCGCAGCCATTCCGGCAGGCGCGGGTGCATCCACGAGTCGTGGCGGAACTCGACCCAGAGCGGCTCGCCCGGCAGCGCCTCGCGCAGGTGCTCGAGGTGGCCTTTCGCGGCCCCGGTGCGCTTGAAACCCCACGGGAATTGCGCCAGCAGACCGTGGTACTTGCCCGCGTCCTTGAGCGGCTGGACGGCGGCCAGGAACTCGCGGTAGAGCGCGGCGTCGGTCGCGCCCTCGTGCGTCATCGCCTGGTTGAGCTTGACGACGAAGCGGAAGCCCTCGGGCGTCTTGCGCTCCATGAGTTCGAGCACGCGCGGCGCGGGGATGCGGTAGTAGGTCGAGTTCACCTCGACGCAGCCGAAGTGGCGCGCGTAGTACGCCAGGTACTCGCCGCTCTTCGTGCCCTTTGGGTAGAAGGGCCCCACCCAGTCCGCGAACGAATAGCCGGACGTGCCGACGTGGATCGCGCCGGCGCTCACCCGCGCTCCCCGGGCCCGCGTCCACCGTCGCGGCCGGGAGGCGCCCCGCGCCGCTCGCCGCGCCCGGGCCGGCCCGCCGCCCCG
>CAZIXL010000840.1:0-1748 GCA_964542885.1 uncultured bacterium | reverse complement strand
GCCACTCCATGGGCTTCGTGGGCCGCACCGGCCGTGGCACGCCCGAACTGCACGGCGTGCGCGGACGGGTCGACATCATCACGGGCACGCTGGGCAAGGCGCTCGGCGGGGCGCTCGGCGGCTTCACGTCGGGTCGGCGCGAAATCGTCGAGATGCTGCGCCAGCGCTCGCGGCCCTACCTGTTCTCGAACGCCCTGCCGCCCGCGGTCGTGGGCGCGAGCATCGCGGTGTTCGACCTGCTGTCGGCCACGACGGAACTGCGCGACCGGCTCGAGGCGAACACGATGCGCTTCCGGGAGGGCATGGCGAAGGCGGGCTTCGAGCTCAAGCCGGGCACCCACCCGATCGTGCCGATCATGCTGTACGACGAGCGACTGGCGCACGAGATGGCCGCGAAGCTGCTCGAGCGCGGGATCTACGTGATCGGGTTCTCGTTCCCGGTCGTGCCGAAGGGCCAGGCCCGGATCCGCGTCCAGCTTTCGGCCGCCCACACGCCGGAGCACATCGATCGGGCGATCGCTGCGTTTACCGCGGTCGGCACCCAGTTGGGTGTGCTCAAACACGCGAGCCGCTGAACTCGCATTCGACGAGACTCACTCAGGCGCCTCCCCGCGGAGGCGCCTGAAACATTTGTTGGGAGCATCTGTTTCACAAGATTCCCCTTGCCACACAATCGTCGCTTGTCCGACCCTCGATGATCGGAAGTTGCCAACGGCCCCACAGTGTGACCCGAAGTGCCCTTGGAGGAGGGTACCAATGCGCCCCTTGCCACTACGCCCCGCAGGGATCGTCACGACTCTCGCGCTCGTCGCTTTCGCGGCGGGCCTTTCTGTTGCGCGTGCCCAGGACATCGAGGTCCTCAGGGGCAACCCGCAGATCCGCGCGGAGCGCCTGCAGATGCTGCGCGAGGAGTTCAAGGAGAAGCAGCGCGAGCTGCGCGAGATGCGCGAGCGCGCGAAGGAGCTGAAGAAGAACAAGCGCCCGGGCCGCAAGGTGGAACGGCGACCGGCGGACGAGGACTACGTCGGGAGCGCCAGCCTGCGCACCGGCGAGGCGGCGGGGCCCTTTGGCGTGAGCCGCGCGGCGTTCACCCCGAGCAACACGCTCGCGAACAACAAGGCCGCGGATGCCGCCGGTGCCGGCCAGGCCGAGCAGAGCATCGTGTTCCTGGGGCAGAACGGCCTGTGCGCCTGGAACGACGGACAGGGCTTCAACCTGAGCCCGCAGGACGTGCAGGGCTACGGTTACACGACCGACGGCGGCGCCACCTGGACCGACGGCGGCATCCCGCCCAAGGCCGGCACGATCCTCACCTGGACGAGTGACCCGGTGGTGACCGTGAACGAGAAGACGGGCGAGTTCTTCTACATCGGCCTCACCACCAACTCGGGCACCCAGAACGGCGTCGGCGTCGCCCGCGGGCACTTCAGCGGCGCCGCGTTCGTGTGGGACGGCGTGTCGGTCGTCGCGTCGGGTTCCAACTCGACGATGGCCTTCGACAAGCAGTGGATCGCGGCCGACTCGCTGACCGGGAACGTGTACGCGACCTGGTCGCTGTTCACCACGACCACGCTCAACATCTACTTCTCGCGTTCGACGGACGGCGGCGTCACCTGGAGCACGCCCGTCATCGTGAGCCGTACGTGGGAGGCCGGCGGCGTGTCCGGCTCGCGCCCGGCGGTCGGGCCGAACGGCGAGGTGTACGTGGCGTACAGCTCCATCGGCGCCGTGGACGCGGACTCGATGAA
>CAZIXL010000839.1:0-1749 GCA_964542885.1 uncultured bacterium | reverse complement strand
CGCCGGCGCTCGCGCACGCGAGCAGCGTCCCGGCGCCGGTCGCGACGTCCCAGTCGCGCGTCCAGCCCGCTCCCGGCGAGACCCCGAACACGATGGCGGCGCCGGCGGCCAGCGCGAACGCGGCGACGGGGCCGAGGCCGAAGCGCGGCGCGGGCTCGCCGGCCCCGGGCCGCAGCCTCGCGACGGTCCCCGCGGCGCCGAGCGCCGCCCACGAGAGCGGCACCAGGAACGCGGTCACGTTGAGCGCGTCGGCCAGCCGCAGTGCGGGCCCGGCGAGCCCGCTGCCCATGCGCGCCGCCTCGACGTTCCCGCCGGGCAGGTGGACGACGGCGTCGAAGTGGAGCGCGATGTCGAGCGCGCGCGGCAGCACGGCGGCGAAGACGCCGGCGATCGTCACGCCGGCCGCGAGCAGCCGCACGCGCTCGCCGCGGCCGGACGTCGCGAGCGCGCGCAGGAGCACCCAGCCGGCGGCCGGCGCGAGCAGCAGCGCCGAGCGGTGCGCGAGCGCGGCGATCGCGAGGCCCAGCGTGAACGTCACCGCGCCGGTTCCCGAGCGCGCGAGCCGCACCGTGCCCGCGGCGGCCAGCAGCGTGCCGAGCATGAGCGGACCGAGCTTGTCGTAGCCCACGAAGTGGAGCGGCAGCGCGCCGCCGAGCAGCACGAGCACCCCGCCCGGCAGCGCACCGCCGCGCGCGCCGCACGCGCGCACGAACCGGATCGCGGCGAGCGCGAGCAGCGCGCCGACGACGGCGCCCACGAGCTGCAGCGCGTCGTCGGCGGCCATGCCGCGCGCGTGCAGCGCCCGCGGCACGTCGAGGTTGACGAGCCGGTCGAGCGGGAACGCCTGCGCGAGCAGCGCGGGCGAGACGAGCGGCTTCTCGACCATGCCCATGCGGAGCGCCGAGTCGCCCGGGAAACGCAGCGGGTCGCGGAGGGCGAAGAGCGCCCAACCCGTTCCGGCGGCGAGCAGCGCGTCGAGCGCCAGGCCGCCGCGTTCCCAGTGGTGGCCGAGCGCCCCGAGCGCGCGGGCGAGCGCGCGGCCGACAGGCGGGATCGCGGCCAGCAGCGCGAGCGCGAGCAGCGGCGCGACCTGCGCGAGCGGGCGGAGGCGCCAGGTGTCGAGGCCCCACAGCCAGTTGCTCGCCGGGCCCATCGCCGCGAGGCGGGCGAGCAGCGCCAGGCCGAGGGCGACGAGGATCGGGAGCGTGGCGCCGTCCGTGTCGGGAAGCGCGGGCACGGCGGGAGCGGGAGTGGGGCGGCGACGGCGCATGGCGCGCGCGACGTTAGCACGCGCGCGCGCGTGCCGCCGCTTTGGCGCGTGCGCGCGGTCGATGCGAACATGCGCCGATGCGCCGCCCGTTCACGCCCTTCGTGCTGGTCGCCGGCATCCTCGCGGTCTCGGCCGCGTCGATCTTCGTGCGGTTCGCCCAGCAGGGCGCCGATTCGCTGGTGATCGCCGCGGGCCGGCTCGCGATCGCGACGCTCGTGCTGGCCCCGGTCGCGCTGGCGCGGCACCGCGCCGCGCTGCGGGCGCTCTCGGCGCGCGACCTCGCGCTGGCGCTCGCCTCGGGCGCGCTGCTGGCGATCCACTTCGCGAGCTGGATCGCCTCGCTCGCGCTGACGTCGGTGCTGCTGTCGGTCGTGCTCGTGACCACGACGCCGCTCTGGGTCGCGCTGCTCTCGCCGTTCGTGCTGCACGAGCGGCTGCCGCGTGCGGCCGCGCTCGGCCTGCTGCTCGCCGTCGCCGGC